>JANPEU010000032.1:0-6520 GCA_031423175.1 Bacteroidota bacterium | reverse complement strand
CGCCGAATTCAGAAGTAACAGTCACGCTGCAAATAGCGTCAGTCTCTCTGAGTACGAAGTCCGGTTCATCTACACCGGGTTTACATCATTCCATGGAGACGCCTCAGACTGCCCGGTCCGTACAAATGGTAAAGTTGTACTAAGCGGGTTGCTCTCAGGTGCAGAAAACGTTCCTGCTGACGATGATATTTCTTACACAGGCACTTTACAATTAGATATAGACATTGATATATGTAGTGCAAAGGGAGAAGGGGGTAACGCCAAACTATGTAGCATCACCATAACTGGATCGGGACCTGTGAAGACTGAGTTAGAAATTTATTACGACGGGCGGGGTGGGTATATCAAAATCAAGGATACTACATCCAGAGGGTTTCGTAAAAATGCCGCTGGAACATGCGACCTGGCAGAGATAGCCGAGGAACGTCTCATGATCCCACTCAAAACCATCGCTACTATATTCAACGGCCTGGAACTGCCGATGCTTACGCAAAGGACCCTTGGGGTCGGACCACCGCAGATTATTCGAACTGCAGAAGGTGAATTGCTAGTAGAAGTATTGCGGAAAGTGAGGTAGTGAACTCAGCCGCCGTCGCAATAAAAACTTCTTATCTTACTAAAAATAACTGTATGAGAATTCTCCTCTTTCGGTTGATTGCCCTCCTGTTCATTTTTCAAAGTTGTCAGAACAATTCAAAAAAGAAAGCTGATATAGAACAGGAAATGGAAGTTGATGAATTAAAAAAGTTGGTCAAAAAGTATTGAAACAAATGACAGCTAAATAAATACATAAAATGAAAAAGCAACTTCTCTCTCTAAAACTGTTTTTGCCTGTATTGCTGTTACTAACTGCCTCTGGCAGCTATGCACAACAGGAGTTCACCCTGACAACATCTGCCGCCAACATAATATCCGCCAAAGCATTGATTGATTTGCCGGGGCTTACCGGCAACCCTGATGTGATTATTGTAGTAACACCTTTGGGAAATACAAAAACAGCAAACCCGCATCCAATCGGCGCCGGGTACTACTCAGGAAAATGGAACATCTTTAACAGCGACTTTGCTGTTATGGTTCCCGGATTAACTTACAAAGTGCAATACTTCCAAACTCCCGGCATCAATCAATTTCTGCATTTAGTTACACAACTCAGTCTTGGAAGTGAAGGATCGTATATTGATAACCCCGCACTCAATAACAAACCAAATGCACAGTTTCTTTTTTTGCAAAATCATTCCCCGGATGTCCGTACAGGCTCCTGGCTCAACAAGTTTGAAGAAAAGGCTGGTTACAGTACTGCTGCCGGAAAGTGGTACATTACCAATACCGGTGGCCAGGCTATGCTGAAAGGTTCAGCCTACAATATTGTTATTTCTTCTGCAGGAACAACAACGCTGCCGCCAGTTCCCATTGATAACTCATCTGAACAGTCATGCAAATGCCCCGCTTCACTACCTCCCAATGGACAGGCCGGGGGTGACTTAGCAGGAATGTATCCCAACCCAATGGTTACAAAAATTTTAGGAAGACCCTTATCAAATACAGCACCTGCTATTGGGCAAATATTAAAATGGAATGGTACAGAGTGGGTACCATCTAATGAATCTTCCGGAACGGGTGGAACAAATACTCCGGAAAGTTGGAAAACTAATGGAGCTAATATTTCTAATACAAACACCGGCAATGTGGGTATTGGAACTTCCACACCCTCTGCAACAGCCGCTTTGGATGTAAGTTCTACCACTAAAGGTTTCTTACCTCCCAGAATGTCACAATCGCAAAGAGATTTAATATCCCCTGAGGAAGGATTAATAATTTATAATACTACTTCAAAAAAGCCAAATTATTATAATGGAACAGAATGGAAAAATTTTGATGGGACAGGCTCAAACACAGCACCTATAACAATAGGAGATAATTACCAGGGAGGTAAAGTTGCCTACATATTACAACCCGGCGACCCCGGCTATATTGCCGGCCAAACCCATGGCATAATTGCTGCAGCCTCTGACCAAAGTACTGGTGCACAATGGGGTTGTTTTGGAACTGCAATACCAGGAGCCGACGGTACAGCCCTTGGAACAGGGAATCAAAACACCATCGATATAATGGCTGGTTGCGCTACGGCAGGAATAGCTGCAAGATTATGTGGTGATTTGGTATTAAACGGTTATAGCGACTGGTATTTACCATCAAGGGACGAGTTGAATAAATTGTACATAAATAGAGTTGCCGTTGGCGGTTTTGTCGTTGCCTACTATTGGAGTTCTTTGGAGTCCGGCAACCCCGATTACGCCGGGTACCAGGATTTTAGCGATGGCTTCCAGTTCTCCGACCTCAAGACCAGCGCAAACCGTGTCCGTGCTGTTCGGTCTTTTTAACAATTAATCTATTTAATAATTACCACGTAACGGCGGAATTTTAAAAACAACACTGTATTATGATTTAACGGTTTACAGGGATGACTATAAACTGATTTTAAAAATATTTGAGTTCGCTAAAAAGTTTTCTAAGGAATATTTAATGGGGTTTTATATAGAACCTAATTACACCAACGAAACGCTAACAGTCAGTTTGCTGCTATACTGGCGGACGGAATAACAATCGGCTGCAAAAAATAATCCAAATGCATCTTATTTCAAACAAAATAATATTGAAATTCAAGCAAATTATGCTGATAAGAATGGAATACAAATTTGTAAGATTGTTGTATTACCAAATGAATATTAAATGGACAAAATAATATGAATAGTAGAAACAAGAACACACAACATGAACAGAGTAAAAAAAAATTTTTTATATGGTTCAGCTTAGCATTACTTATTCTTACTAAACCTCTCACTAATAACCTTCAGTTCCTTTTCTTTTAATGAAGTTGTTTTCTTAAGCACTTCTATAAAATAATCTACTTCTTCTTTTGAAGCGGGGCAACCGCAGTTTTTTCCTTCTGCTTCCATGCCGGCACCTGCGGGCCTTATTTTGGCATCAGCAAGCAGCTTGCCATCAGCATCAAATATCAACCAGAATGGTATTCCCATTTCTTCTCCTTTATATTTTTTCAGCATGTCCAGTGCTCCGGGGTTTTCAAGGTTTTCTTTTCCTTTTGATTCAAATACGGTAAGATGGCGAATAACAAAATTATCATCAAACATTTTTTTACAGGCTGCATCATTCATCGAAGTATCCATTTTCCTGCACCAAACGCACCAGGATGCATGAAAAATTACAAATACCTTTTTGTTTTCCGACTCGTTGGACAAGTCTTTTTTTGCTATTGTATATGCTTCTTTCATTATGTCTTCTGCAGATGGTGGTGCCAGCTGGGCATTGGTAGCATTTAAAATAAAGATCAACAATAACGGCAGGATAGTTTTCTTTAGCATAGTATAATTTTATTAATGGCAAATTATGTTGTAATGACAAAACCCGGTGTTAAATATTTTATTTTTTTTCAACAAAACACCGTTTTAATGACTGAATAAATATCCCGGTTAACCAGCCATTATCTTAATTTTTATCTATCTTAGAATTAAATAACACTAAACACATTAACCATGATAAAAAAATTGAACTGGGATACCATACCAACAGAAGATGTAACCCCATCTATGAGCAGAAAAATTGTTTGGGGTGAAAAATTAATGATTGCAAAAATGAAATTCAAAGATGGATTTTTAGTGCCGCTGCACAGCCATATACATGAACAGGTAACACAAGTAGTTTCGGGGAAAATGCGTTTTTGGTTTGGAGAAAATAAAGATCAGACGATGGATTTATTTCCGGGTGATGTAATTGTGATCCCTTCAAATCTGCCGCATGAAGCGTTGATGATTGGTGATGTAGAAGAAGTTGATACCTGGTCGCCACCCCGCCAGGACTGGCTGGATAAAACGGATGATTATTTAAGAAAGTAATTTTTCATTTCTTCTTTTCAGTTTTCACCACTGGTGCATTATCCAGCGAACGCCACATATACATACATGCATACGTACGGTAGGGGCTCCAACTTTCAGAAATGCGAAGCAGTTCTTTATTCTGCTTCTTCTTGTCTTTTGTTTTTATCTCATATAAACGAAGCATTGCATTGCGGATGCCAAGATCATCAATGGCAAAAACATCTTCACGGCAGAGAGCAAACATCAGCAGCATTTCAGTTGTCCAGCGGCCCACACCTTTTATCTGAGTTAAATATTCAATCACTTCATCGTTGCTCATTTTGTGCAGTTTGGTATGATGCATGCCAGATTCCATTTCAAACCTCGCAACGTTTTGTACATAGTTTGCTTTGGCATTACTCATTCCTACGCCACGCAGTTTTTCAAATGGCGTATCTATAATTTGTTGTGGAGTTGGCAAGTCATCATATAAATTAAGAAAGCGTTGCTGAATCACACTGGCAACTTTGGTAGAAAGCTGCTGACTTATGATGGAGTAACAGAGATAGAGACAAAGATTTTTTTGCTTCTTCAGTTTAAAATGACCGTGATGTTGAATTAATTTTTTTAATTTTTTATCTTTTGAAAGATGTTCAATGTAGTAGCCCATCCCAATTTCATTTTGATTGTATTTTCCTTATTTCGCCTTCCCGAAGGGAAGGAGAAAATAGTTTTATTGTCGAAGAGTAATAGTATTTTTATTTATCCGGGTCTGTGTTTTGATGGCCTTCCCCTTCGGGGAAGGTCGGGATGGGGCTGACTAATCAACCGACCAACTCATCTCCCCACCTTTTTCATCTTTCAAATTAATACCGAGTTGTGTTAATTGGTTTCTTATTTTATCGCTGGTTGCAAAATCTTTTTTATTTTTCGCTTCTTTACGAATATCAATCAGCAGCTCCATCACACCTTTCATTTTTTTAATATCGGCTTCTGTGGCAGATTTTAATCCAAACACATCTTCCAGGTAATTCTTAAATTTAGTTTGCATCAATTTCAACGTTTCTTCCGATAGGGATGACAGGGCAATCGTTTTATCTTTTAAAGAATTAATAACAGGCACCAGTTCAAACATACTTGCTAATACCCTGGCTGTATTAAAATCATCATTCATGTGTTCATCAAACTCATTTACCAACTTCAATACTTTTGAATCAAGCTCAGCATCAATCGGGGTGTCGGATACCGGCTGCTGTGTGTCTGGAGTAAATGCAATCAACGCTTCATAAGCATCCCATAAACGCTTTAATCCTTTTTCTGCTGCCTGCAATGCTTCATTACTAAAATCAAGTGTACTGCGATAATGAGTTTGTAACATAAAGAAGCGGACATTCATAGGTGAGTATGCTTTTTCCAACAATGGATGCGACCCGGTAAATAATTCTTCGGGTAAAAAACCATTGCCGGCACTCTTACTCATCCGCACTCCGTTTACGGTAAGCATATTGGTATGCATCCAATAACGAACAGGCGATGTTTTATAACAAGCTTGTGATTGTGCAATTTCATTGGTATGATGTGTAGCCGCTAAATCCATTCCGCCTCCGTGTATATCAAATTGTTTTCCTAAATATTTTTCACTCATTGCCGAGCATTCGATATGCCACCCCGGAAAACCCATCCCCCAGGGTGATGGCCATTGCATTAAATGATCGGGCCCTGCTTTTATCCAAAGTGCAAAATCGAGCCGTCCTCTTTTTTCATCCTGTCCACCCAATTCTCTTGTTCCTTCCAGCAGATCTTCCAGTTTCCGGTTAGTGAGTATGCCGTATGGTTTTTCTTTACTATACTTTTCTACATCAAAATAAACTGTGCCATCTACTACATACGCATAGCCATTATCAATTATCTGTTGTGCCATCCGGATTTGTTCGGAAATATGACCCGTAGCTGTGGGCTCTATTGTTGGAGGCAGTGTATTAAAAAGCTCCATCACTTTATGAAAACCTACGGTGTAGCGTTGCACAATTTCCATTGGCTCCAGCTGTTCCAACCTTGCTTTTTTAGAAAATTTATCATCGCCTTCATCCCGGTCTCCTTCTAAATGTCCGGCATCTGTAATATTTCTTACATAGCGAACTTTAAACCCGAGGTATATTAAATACCGGTAGATAATATCAAAAGAAATAAAGGTGCGGCAGTTACCCAAATGCACATCACTATACACGGTAGGGCCACAAACATATAATCCGATATGATTGGGTAAAATGGGTTCAAATAATTCCTTCTTTCTTGATAAGGTATTGTATAATTTAAGCTGGCTCATAAGTTTTCAAAAATAAAACAATCCATTCTATTTCTTTAATTGTAAATCGGCTACCAACAGGTAATGGTCGCTTAGTTTTTTTACCTGTCTGTTAAACTGCAGCACTTTAAAATTTTCATCAGCAAAAATATAATCAATGCGCAGCGTTGGAAAAAGCCCACTGAATGTTCTGCCGACACCAAATCCTTTTTTTAAAAAAGCATCCTGCATATCTTCCTTCACAGTAAAATACGTATAGCTGTTGGGCACATCATTCAAATCGCCGGCAAATAAAACAGGGTATGGACTGTCATCTATTAATTGCCTGACCAAATCAGCT
>JANPEU010000031.1:0-1960 GCA_031423175.1 Bacteroidota bacterium | reverse complement strand
CTGAACTCAAAATCGGCAAGACCGGCTGCGGGAATATTTCCCTCAGCAGAAACGGCAAAAGCTGCTATCTATCAAAAAATGTTTTTAGGTGCCATTACAAATTATTTGGAAATAAATAAGCAGCTAAGTAATACAACCACTATTTATGCAATGCAGGTTGATATAAAAAACCCAACGTTTCGTAATTATGAAAAAAGAGATGAACCCAGTTATGGCGGTCGTACTGTTTTTAAATGGAAACCCTCACCTTCCAATTCAAAAACAACTATCGTGTTTGGTGCAGAGGTACAACGGGGAAATTTTAATATTGTTACCTATACCAATCAGAATGGTATGCCCAATAACTTACTTACCAATGATGATGTTAAAAACAGAAATTTTTTATTCTTTACACAAACTGACTTTTCACTCAGGAATAATTTTAATATTACCGCAGGTGCAAGTTTAAGCAGTTTTAAGGTTGATGTTAAAAGATTGAATGTCGCAAATCCAGTAACACAAAGCCGTAGTTATAGTAATGAATTTTCACCCAGGCTTGCCATTTCAAAAAGAATAATAAAAGATTTATGGGTCTATGGCTCAGTTGCAAAAGGGTTTTCGCCGCCTACCGTTGCCGAAGTATTACCATCCACGAGTGTAATAAGCACATCACTCAATGCCGAACACGGAATTAATTATGAAGCTGGCATAAAATCAATCGGGTTGAAAAATAAAATTTATGCAGAAGCAATTTTTTTCTACTACAAATTAAATGATGCAATCGTATTGAGACGTGATGCGGGTAATGCTGATTTTTTTGTGAATGCAGGAAGCACTACTCAAAAAGGGTTGGAATGGCAGGTACAATACATCATTATAAAAAATGCAACTGCTGAACTGAAAAATTTATCGCTGAAAATCTCCCATACTTTGAATGATTTCAGGTATAAAGATTTTAAACAAGCAGCAACTGATTTTTCTAAGAAAGCATTACCGGGAGTTCCTAAAAATACATTTGCAGCCTTGCTTGATATTTCATTAAAGGCTGGTTTGTATCTACACGCCACTTATTATTATGGTGACAGAGTTGCACTCAATGATGCAAATACAGAATATGCAACCTCATATAATTTAATGGCGATTAAATTTGGCTGGAATACGAGTAACCCAACTAAATCAAACTTTGATTTCTTTGCAGGGGTTGATAATCTTTTTGATGTAAAATATAGTTTAGGTAATGATGTAAATGCGGCAGGTGGAAGATTTTTTAATACAGCTGCGGGTATAAATTTTTATGCCGGCGTTTCAATTCATTTTACAAACTTGAAAAAAGCAAAGCATTAATTCAATCCCAATTTTTCTAAAAGTACAATTGCCATTTTATAAAATGCCTCATGGCTGTAGCCAGCTATATGCGGGGTAATAAGAACATTCGGTTGTTGTAATAGCCAATTGAGTTGTTCCTGTTCTTCGATGGTATATGATTTTAGTTTTTCATTTTCTAAAACATCCAAAGCTACTCCTGCAATTTTATTTTCTTTCAACGCATTGATTAATGCTGCTGTATCTGTTACCGGGCCACGACATGTATTCAGCACCCAGGGTTTGTTATGAAGTGCATTAAAGAAATGCTCGCCCCCCATGTGATGTGTTTCATCAGTAAGCGGTACATGAAAACTGATAACATCAGCATAGCGGCAAATCTGTTCCAAATTTGCTTCGCGGATATATTCATTTCCAAAGTCAAATTTATATTTATCATAAGCCAGCACGGTAACATGAAACGGCTGCAACAGATTTGCAAATGCAGAACCCGTATTTCCAAAACCAATAATACCAACTGTTTTTCCAGTTAATTCATATCCGCGGTTTTCATTGCGCAGCCATTTACCATCTTTTATCTGCTCATGCGATGCTGCAAGGTTATTCATGAGGCATAAAAGCATTCCGAGTGCATGCTCACCAACAGCATTCCGGTTTC
>JANPEU010000030.1:0-5519 GCA_031423175.1 Bacteroidota bacterium | reverse complement strand
GAACTGGTTGGTAATCCAATAAGCGATACAAGAATATTTGGAGTACTGCAACGTATAGCTATCGGTTATTGTGTTGCATCGCTTATGATTTACTATTTAAAGTTAAATACTGTAATCCGTTTGTCGCTGGCGTTTTTATTTATTTAATGGCTCATATTATTACTGTTTAAAGGGGGAGATGACCCTTATGATATGCTTACAAATGCAGGAACAAGATTGGACCTGTGGCTTTTTGGTGGCAATCATTTATATCATGGAGAAGGAGTGGCATTTGACCCCGAAGGGTTGTTGAGTACTTTACCGGCTATTGCAAACGTTACATTTGGTTATGCTGCAGGAAAATGGATACAGGAAAAGGGAAATAGTTATGAAGGATTAACTAAACTTCTATTGGCTGGTGTTACATTAATTTTTCTTGCTCTTTGTTGGAATAATTTTTTCCCTGTCAATAAAAAGTTATGGACCGGAAGTTTTGTGTTTCTTTCTGTTGGGATTGATTGTGTGCTTTTATCAGCATTGGTTTACCTGATTGATTTTCTACAAATAAAGCGGTTCAATTATTTTTTTGAAGTATTTGGGAAGAATCCATTGTTTGTTTACCTCGTATCCGAGCTCGGCGCTATACTTATGTGGTTTATTCCAATTGGAAACCTTCCTTTATACCAGTGGTTATTTCAAAATGTATTCATTCATGCCGGTATGTATTTGGGTTCATTTCTTTTTGCAATCACATTTATGCTGTTTTGCTGGCTGGTTGGGTATATTTTGGATAAAAAGAAAATTTATGTTAGAGTGTGATTATTTGTACAGTGGTTTTAATTTCAAAACTTCAATCCCAAATTTTTCACATTCCATCTGTACTGACTTCACATCTTTTGATTTTATTGGAGAACCCAACACATGATCTCCTGTATTGGGTAAAGCAACCTGCCTCTTTAAATTTTCTGGCATAGCAATTTGAGCAAACATTCTTTTCATCGCAGAAACTTTAACCACGTCATCCTGATTTTCTTCGTCTTTAAAATAATAAAGCAAAAGTGTTGGTTGTTTTATTTTCTGAAAAGTTGATTCCTTCATGGTTGACTCCAGCAGTTCTTCTAACTGCACCAAAGAAGATGTTACGTACCGGGTGTTCCAATATTTTGCATACAATGCAGTTGTATCTTCAACAATCCTGTGTTTGCCTTGAACTAATTGTGCTATCTGCAAACCCCAGTGATTATTCAGCATCCATGCTTTGGAATCATTTATTGCAATGTTTGGAGAAAGCATAATGTTTGCAGCTATGTCAGGATATTCTGCACAAAGTTTTAATGCCACAGTTCCCCCGGTTGATGTAGACATTAGTATAACCTTTTTCCCAAGTTGCTTACCTATGGCATAAGCTTCTAATGCCGAGTTCCAGAATCTTTCAGCAGAAAAATTTGCAAGTGGTTCCGTTGTATCTACTCCATGGTCTGCCAATCTTGATAAATAAAGATTGCATCCGAATTTTTTTGCAAAATCTTTATGTACCGGGTCGCCTTCTTCCTGTGAAGCACTAAAGCCATGCAGATAAACAATTGCATATTCAGTTTTTTCTTTGATAGAATCATTGAACCATAAAATTCTTGCTTCGTTATCAGGTTTTAGTTTATGTGCTGTTTCATTATCTGAAATATATTTTTCCAATTGTAAAGCATTGGATGGTATTTCTGGCAATTGATTGTTGTATTTTGGAGTGGCGGGCTGTGGCCCCAGAAAATAAACGATGATTAAAATGAGAAAAAGAATGCCAAGCCATTTTAGAAAACGCATAGATTAATTTTGAATAAAGCTAAAATAAAATCTGTCGCTTCATTTTGAAATCGGGCTTTTTATTTCATACTTCAAAAACAAAGTAGCAGCAACCTCATCACTACAACTTTCAATGCTGACTTTATTAATGAATGTTGATGGTAATAGCTCAATAGAAATGCGGGACGTATAAGAGTGCGACCTGCCTATGCCGAAACGGCTTCGTGCAGGCAGGCGCAAGTAAAGCCTAATCAGGGAGCTAATGCTGGAATCAAAATATTCATTCTCTATTTCTTCGCTCCCCCACTGATTTGGCGTACCTTCGCCGCTCGTTAAAAAAAAAGCAATTAGCTTAAATCTTTTTAGTCTTTTGTCCTACCAGGCATTTGCTAAAAACTTAATGCTAAAAGCTAAAAGCTGAACTCATGGATATAAGAAACATCGCAATTATTGCCCACGTTGACCACGGTAAAACAACCTTGGTTGACAAAATTTTACACACAACGAAAGTTTTCCGCGACAATCAGGAAACTGGTGAACTAATTATGGATAGTAACGACCTGGAAAGGGAACGTGGCATTACTATTTTCAGCAAGAACGCGGCTGTAGTTTATAAAGATGTAAAGATTAATGTAATTGATACGCCTGGTCACGCCGATTTTGGTGGTGAAGTAGAAAGAGTTTTGAAAATGGCTGATGGTGTTTGTCTGTTGGTAGATGCTTTTGAAGGCCCTATGCCACAAACACGGTTTGTTTTGCAAAAAGCATTGCAATTAAATTTAAAACCCATTGTTATTATAAATAAGGTGGACAAACCAAACTGCCGACCCGACGAAGTACATGATGCTGTTTTTGAATTATTTTTTAACCTGGACGCAACAGAAGCCCAGTTAGATTTTCCCACTTTTTATGGTTCGGGTAAACATGGCTGGTTCAATGATACATTGGAGCAAATAGATAATATCAATCCTTTGCTGGATGGTATTATTAAATATGTGCCGCCACCGAAAGTAAATGAAGGACCGGTGCAAATGCAAATCACATCTTTAGACTATTCTTCTTTCCTTGGTCGTATAGCTGTTGGTAAAGTAAGCCGTGGTGTATTGAAAGAAGGACAAAATGTTGTTTTAATGCAAGCCGACGGAAGCATTAAAAAAACAAAAGTGAGAGAACTATATGTTTTTGAAGGAATGGGTAAAAAGAAAGTAACAGAAGTAATAGCTGGCGATTTATGTGCTGTAGTTGGAATAGAGGATTTTAATATTGGCGATACCATTGCTGATTCTGAAACACCTGAAGCGTTACCGGTGATTAGCGTGGATGAGCCAACAATGAATATGCTTTTCTCTGTAAACAACTCACCCTTCTTTGGTAAAGATGGAAAATTTGTAACATCACGTCATCTACGTGACCGTTTGATGAAAGAAACAGAAAAAAATCTTGCCTTAAAAGTAGAAGACAGTGAAGAAGGTGATAGTTTGATGGTTTATGGTCGTGGTATTCTGCATTTAGGAATTTTAATAGAGACCATGCGTCGTGAAGGATATGAATTAACTGTAGGACAGCCTCAGGTAATAGTAAAAGAAATTAACGGAAAGAAATGCGAGCCCTACGAAAACTTAGTTGTTGATGTACCACAGGAATTCGCAAGTAAAGTAATTGACCTTGTCTCCAGGAGAAAAGGTGAAATGTTGGTCATGGAAACAAAAGGAGAGATGCAACATCTTGAATTTGAAATTCCATCCAGAGGGTTGATTGGGTTGCGTACTCAAATGCTAACGGCTACAACTGGCGAAGCTGTAATGGCTCATCGTTTTACAGAATATAAACCCTGGAAAGGTCCAATACCCGGTAGAGGCAATGGCGTTTTACTTTCTAAGAATACAGATAAAACAACAGGCTATTCAATTGATAAATTACAAGACAGAGGTTCATTTTTTGTGGACCCTGCCGAAGAAGTGTATGCCGGACAAATAATAGCCGAGAATATAAAACCCGGAGATTTGGTGGTGAATGCTACAGAGCCTAAGAAATTAACTAACCACCGTGCAAGCGGTAGCGATGATCATACCCGCATTCAACCCAAAACCCAGATGACTCTTGAAGAGTGCATGGAATATATTCAACAGGATGAGTGTATAGAAGTAACTCCAAATTTCATTCGTATGCGCAAAGTAATATTGAATGAAGACGACAGAAAGAAAGTGCAGAAAAGGATGGAAACGGAAGCTGTTTAGCCCCAAACCCCTAAAAGGGCTTTAAGGGTTTTAAAACTTATAAATACAAGCACTGGTTTAATACCGGTGCTTTTTTTATTTAAGAAGAACGTAAATTTGCTCTTTATCTCCGAATATGAAGAAGTGCTTGTATATCTGTTTTTTTACTATTAGCTTTTCGCTTTTTTCTTTTTATTATTCCTCAGCACAATGTTCTATCTGCACAAAAACCGCACAGCAACTTGGTGAAAAGCCTGCCAAAGGAATGAACTCCGGAATTCTTTATTTAGCTTTTGCCCCTTTTGCTATAGCTGGGTTTGTTTATTACAGATGGAAGAAAAGTAGTCACGCCGATTAACCTCATATAGAAAATAATTTTTTGCAGTTTCAGTTTTCATAACTTGAGCAGATAAAAACATTTGCTATGCGAAAAATATTTTTACTCTGTTTTCTTATTCCCGTTTTTACATCAGCACAAAAATTACCTTCCATTGAAGAAAAAACCAAAGACCTGAAAAAGTATGAAGGTTTTTTAAATTTTTATTGGGATGAAAATGCAGGTAAGATTTTTGTGGAAATGGATAAAATGGATACGGAAGTTTTATATGTAACATCATTACCGGCTGGTTTAGGTTCTAATGATATTGGTTTGGACAGAGGATTATTAGGTGGAGAAAAAATTGTAAAGTTTTCAAAAGTCGGCAGAAAGATTTTTTTAATACAGCCAAACTATAATTACCGGGCCGTAACCCATGATGCCGCAGAAAAAAGAGCTGTAGAACAATCTTTTGCTCAATCAACTCTCTGGGGATTTGTTATAGAAGCAGAAACCGGAAATCATTATTTAATTGACGCAACCGATTTTTTAATGCGGGATGCGATGCAGGTTTCAAACCGGTTACGCAGCAATCAACAAGGAAATTATTCGTTGGATAAAACACGGTCTGCTTTTTACCTGCCACGTATAAAAAATTTTCCACTAAATACAGAGTTTGAATCAACAATAACTTTTACAAATAATGACGGCAATACGGGTAATTATGTAAACTCAGTTACTCCTTCTTCAGAAGCTATTACTTTAAGGATGCATCATTCATTTGTCCAGTTGCCGGACAATGATTATAAACCAAGAATTTTCGATCCGCGAAGCAGTTTTATTCCTGTTTCATTTTTTGACTACAGCACACCCGTAGCAGAGCCGATAGATAAATATTTTATTATGCGGCATCGATTAAAAAAGAAAGACCCAACTGCTGCAATGAGTGAAGCTGTAAGACCAATTATTTATTATTTAGATAATGGAACACCTGAACCCATCCGAAGTGCATTGCTCGAAGGTGCAGGTTGGTGGAACCAGGCATTTGAAGCAGCAGGTTATAAAAATGCTTTTCAAGTAAAAGTTTTACCGGAAGATGCAGACCCAATGGACATTCGTTATAATATGATTAACTGGGTACATCGCAGTACAAGAGGGTGGAGTTATGGTACTTCTGTAACTGATCCACGAACTGGTGAAATAATAAAAGG
>JANPEU010000029.1:0-13589 GCA_031423175.1 Bacteroidota bacterium | reverse complement strand
AGATAATGAAGAGCTGTTTAAACGGAAATTTGTTTTCAACGATGAAGAAGAGAAATGGTATGATGATAATGGACTACGAACCGTATTTTTTTGCAAAGGTGCCCTGGAAACGGTAAAAAAATTCGGTTGGCCTCCCGATATTATTCATTGCAGCGGATGGATGACCGGATTAATTCCTGCGTATCTCAAAACAGTTTATAAAAAAGAACCCGTATTTGGACAAAGCAAAATACTGTTTACAATAGGTCAAAATACGTTCAAAGAAAAACTGGGAAGTGATTTTCTGAAGAAGGCAATGATACACCCTTCTATAAAAGATACCGATCTGCAGGTTTTTAAAGAAGCCAATAATACAGCTATGTTTCGTGGTGGTGCTACTTATGCAGATGCAATTCATTTCGGTTCAGATAAAATAGAAAAAAAATTATTAGAAGAATTTACCAAAGTGAGAGGAAAGAAAACGCTATTGTATAATCCTGAATCTGATTTAACAGACTATTTGCAACTGTATAACGACCTTGCCAAGTAAAATTTCTAACCCCTGATAAATCTTTTTTGTGAATAGAAAATTCTCTTTTTTTTATTTTCCCGTTTTCATAGTTGTATTTAGTTTATTGGTTTCTTCGTGCACACGAATAAATGAAACAACCGATTTGGGTGATGGATTGATACCTGCGGTTGACAATGTAAATACATTTGACACCCTTATTACAGTTGAAACTTACAACGATAGTTTTCGACTTGTATCTGCTGATCGGTTGTTAACCGATTCGTTTCGTATGATAAAATCTGATATTCATGTTCTTGGAAAAATTACCAACGACCCTCTGTTTGGATCAACCGATGCAAAAATTTACCTGCAATTAAAACCGCTGAATTATAAATATGCTTTTGAAAATCACAGCGACAGTTTATTTATTGATTCTGTTGTGTTGGTTTTAGATTATGTGCAAACGTTTGGCGATACTAATGTCCTGCAAAACGTAAATGTGTATGAAATGGCTCAGTCGCCAACCAGCATTTTTAAATACGATTCTAATTATCTTATCCGTAAGGAAAGTTTCCCGAAATCAACTCTTCTTGGACAAAAAATATTTGCACCAAGTATTTTAAATGATTCCATAAAAGCTTTTAGAGATACTACCAAAAATCAATTAAGAATAAGATTAGATACTAGCTTTGGAAGACGATTGTTGAAATATGATTCAACTGCATCTGCTGTAACAGGTGCTTATTTCAGCGACTCAGCCTTCCGTTCAAAATTCAGAGGTTTTGCAATCGAATCAACTAGTGGTAATGCATTAATGGGTTTTGACCTGGCAAGTGGGAAAACAAGGCTAGCCATATACTACCGATTTAGAAATACAAATCAAGATACTACTGTCAGGTACTTCACATTTAATGCAGTTAGTGCAAATGCAAATTATGTAACCCGTAATAATTATATTGGTTCGCCTGCTTTTTCTACTTTTGGTGGTGGTCAAGACGACTTGGTTTACTTACAAAATACACCAGGCACATTTACGAAAATAAAAATTCCAGACTTACTTACTGTATCAAATCGTGTTGTACATCGTGCAGAGTTAATTGCAGAGCAAGTTTATCATCCTTTAGATGCGCTGTTTACTACTCCAACCGGGTTAATGCTTGATGTTTTAGATACCGCATTGAAAAATTACCGGTATATGCCCTATGATTTTAGTTTTGATCCTCAGAGCGGTAGTACAAATTTATTAGGCTTTGGTTCATTTGGTAAAATTGGTGTTGATGGATCAGGCAATGCTATTCGGGTTTGGAAATTTGATATTTCACGTTATGTGCAAAATGCTCTGACCCGAAGAGAGCCTTTTCATGAATTAAGATTATTTACTGCTTATCAATCATTTGATCTTTATCAACCAACTATTTTTTCTCAATCTGGATTTATCAATCCAATTGCCCTGAATACAGTAATCGCAATGGGTAGAGTAAGATTAGCAGGCGGCAATTATACCGATATAACAAGAAGAATGCGAATACGAATTGTTTATTCAAAATTATAAGTACAGAAATTAAGATATGTGTATAAAGTCCCCCTAGCAGCGGGATTTTTTTATTTATCACAACCTTATCTTTGCAACTCTTAAAAAAAAGTCAATTGGTCAAATAGGCGAGAAGTCATTTAATCAGAAAAAGATTGGGTCTTTCAATATTAAATTTGAATTTTTTAAATCTACAATAAAATATGCCTTACTTATTTACTTCCGAAAGCGTTTCCGAAGGTCATCCGGATAAATTAGCTGACCAGATCAGCGATGCATTGATTGATAATTTTCTTGCATACGATCCACAAAGCAAAGTAGCCTGCGAAACATTGGTTACTACGGGTCAGGTGGTATTAGCTGGCGAAGTGAAATCGAAAAGTTATCTTGATGTTCAGGATATTGCCCGTGAAGTAATTCGTGAAGTAGGGTATACAAAATCAGAATATATGTTTGAAGCGAATAGCTGTGGTATTCTTTCAGCTATACACGAACAGAGTGCTGATATTAACCGCGGAGTAGATCGTAGTGTAAAGAAATTAAGTTTTGAAGCCAAAGCAAATGCACAGGGTGCTGGTGACCAGGGAATGATGTTTGGCTATGCTACAAAAGAAACGGATAATTACATGCCACTTGCATTGGATTTAGCTCATAAAATTTTAAAAGAACTTTCTAAAACACGTCGTGCAGGTAAAGAATTGACGTACCTGCGCCCCGATGCAAAAAGCCAGGTAACGATTGAGTATGATGATAATAATACACCCATTCGAATTGATACGATTGTAGTATCTACACAGCATGATGATTTTGATTCGGATAAAAAAATGCTGGCTAAAATCCGGGAAGATATTATCAATATCATTTTGCCAAGAGTAAAAAAACAATTGAAACCAACTATTCAGAAATTGTTCAACGATAAAATTACGTATCATATTAATCCGACTGGTAAGTTTGTTATTGGTGGACCACATGGAGATACCGGACTAACAGGTCGTAAAATTATTGTAGATACGTATGGCGGTAAAGGTGCACATGGTGGTGGTGCATTTAGTGGAAAAGATCCGAGCAAGGTAGATCGCAGCGCTGCATATGCAACAAGGCATATAGCAAAAAATTTGGTTGCTGCAGGATTATGCGATGAGGTATTGGTACAAGTATCTTATGCAATTGGCGTTGCTAAACCTTGTGGTTTGTTTGTTGATACAAGCGGAACAGCAAAAGTAAAAATGACAGATGGAGATATAGCAAGAAAAGTAGAGAAGCTTTTCGATATGAGACCTTATGCAATTGAACAGCGTTTGAAACTGCGTAATCCTATTTATGCTGAAACAGCAGCTTATGGACATATGGGAAGAGAACCAAAAATTGTTACAAAAGTTTTTAATAAAGGGAAAGAAAACGAAAAGAAAGTTGTGGTAGAGTTATTTACCTGGGAAAAATTGGATATGGTAGATGCTGTGAAGAAGGCGTTTGGTTTGTAAAGCCCGGCCTCCCCAAACCCCTCCAAAGGAGGGGCTTACGAAGACCCTGTAAGATTGTAGAAATTCTTACAGGGTTTTTTATTTAGCCCCCTAAATCTCCGCCAAGAGGCGGAGGACTTTGAATACCTCCGTGGCAAATCACTTATTTTTGAAACGTGAAAAATTATAGACAACAACATCGTCCTAAGAAGAGTTCAATGGTTATTGGCAGGCAGGCCGTACTCGAAGCATTGCAAACCGGAAAACAATTAGACCGGATTTATCTTACCCGTGAAGCAAAGGGAATGGTGATTGAAGAAATAAATTCTTTGGCAATTAAAAATGCAGTACCCATAAATTATGTTCCGATTGCAAAGCTCAATGGATTTAATGTAAGCAATCATGATGGTTGTATAGCCATGATTGCAAAAGTGCAGTACCAGGATTTACAAGATGTAATTTCTTTTGTGGTAGAGCAAGGTCGAACACCTTTGTTTTTAATTTTAGATGGAATAACTGATATAAGAAATATAGGTGGCATTGCCCGTACTGCTTATTGCTGTGGCGTGGATGCAATTATTATTCCTGACAAAGGGGTGGGTGCATTGAATGAAGATGCAATAGTTACTTCAGCAGGTGCATTAGAAAAAATTGCAATATGCCGTGTAAGCAGTTTAATGAAAACAGTAGATGACTTGCATAGTAACGGAATAAAAGTATTTGCCAGTGAAATGACTGCTGAGAAAACAATCAGCGAAGCCGTATTGAATGAACCTTGTGCAATTGTTATGGGCAGTGAAGACAATGGGATATTCCCAGCGTTGATGAAAATTTGTGACGAGAAAATAAAAATTCCCATGAATGGTGATTTTGAAAGTTTGAATGTGTCGGTGGCTACTGGGATTATTTTGTATGAGGTGATGAGGCAAAGACTGACTTAATAATCATTGCAAGCTCAGATCTACCATTTCGTTTACAAAATCCCTGAATACTTGTTTTAAATCACTATCTGCATCCGTACCATAGTTTATAAAGAAAATATGCAGCACTCCCTTATTTGGAAAATAAAACAGGTTTGCTGTATATCCCAAGTCCCTTCCTTTATGCCCGATTCCAAAATTAATTCCCTTATCCAAATATGATTTCTGAATCCCATATCCATACAGGTTAGTATCATCTTGTTTGCCAAAGGTCTGCATAATTGAAAAAGAGGATGGCTTCAGTAAAGTTTGTTTTACCAATAATTCATCAGCAAATTTGTAGAGGTCAAATAAATTGCTGTACAATCCGCCGTATCCATTGCCGCTGCCGGTAACAAGATTAGAAACATTTACAATCGTTCCATTGTTGTACAAGTCATAGTAGCCTTGTGCTACAGAGCTGGGTAATTCATCATGTGGTTGATAATAGGTTTGAGTTAAGCCCAGCGGATTTAAAACATATTGCTTTAATAAATCAGAATGCTTCCGGCCGGTTTGTGCTTCAATGATCATCGTAACAAGAACCGTATTAGTATTTGAATAAATGGCCGTATCGCCGGGTGAAAACAATGCCGGCTCATCATAAATAAATTCAAGTAATTCTTCGGGCTTCCATTTTTTATTCGGGTTATTCAATACCGCAAGATAAAAACGGTCTTCTTCGATAACATCAGGTACGCCTGTTTCATGTTTCATGCAGTGTCCGAGTGTGATAGTTTTTCCGTTGGCAAGTTTATCAGTAACACCAGCAGGTAACCAATCAGTAACTTTTTTATTCAATGCTTTATAACCCATTCCGGTATTAACAGAGTCTTCCATCAACTTAAACACAAGTGTTCCTATAAATAATTTAGTAATGCTTGCCGCTTTTGAAACAGTACCCGGAATGAAATCAATATTATTGGATAGATCAGCTTTTCCAGCCGCACCAATCCAGGTGCCGTTATTATCTTTCACCAGCAGGGAAATACCAGGCAGCCCTTTCTTCTTATATTTTTCAAGTAAGGATGTGAACGCTGCATTTTTAGGATGGAGGTTGCTGGTGTCAGTCCAGGGACTTGCTACGCCAATTGTTGTTGTCATCCGTATCTGTGCTTTTTTGCAACCAATTACAACAATCACTGCAATCAAACTATAGAGTATCTTTTTCATAAAATATTTTATAATTATTTATTTTTTTTAATAGGCTTGCTGATTCCAATCATCAGGCTGTTATATGGCAGCATGGGTACATAGGATTTTACAAATGGCATCTGCAGTCTTTGCTGGTACAGCGTAAATATTTTCACTGGTTGTTTAGCAGCATGATTAATGATATAGCTGATGCCAATCCCTAAACTTGCAGTTGCCTGCATACGCCCAATACCTTTATTATTTTCATATTCACCATCACTGTTCAGTTTTAGTTTGGCAGTAGCAGGAATGGAATGCATATAACCACCCCCAAGACTGATTTCTGCAGAAACCGGTGAACTGAATTTATACCGGTAACCAATATTGTAATATAACGGAATGCCATGCTGCACAAACCGGTGAAAAAAATAAGATACTTTCAGTTCTGAAAACCATTCATGATTTTTCTTTTGTGAAATAATTTTTCCATACCCAAATTCTGCTCCGGGATGCAGCGCATCTCCAAAAAGCCCGGCGAATTTTCCAAGAGGCATAGCGCTATGTGTGTTGTAAACAGCGATGCTGATGTATTTGTTTTTTTGTGCTGCGGTATCTGTACCGTAGATTAATACCAACGCAACGATAAAAAATTGTTTCATGCTTCTGGTTTAAATAGTAATATATAAATAATATTTTATTTCATTGAAATTGACGAAAGCTTTTCTGAAATAAGATTTGGTTCTGTATTTATTCAATAAATAATTATATCTAAAATAACCTGGTTTTATCTGATTAATGCTAGCATTAAATTATTTATATAAATCTGCCTTTAGCTTTGAAAGATTTTTATTCAGTTCTTTTTTGAAATTCTTTTCTACCAAAAAAGATTCGCCGCGTATAACAAGGTTGCCATTGGGATCAAGGGCAACAGGGTTGATACTTTGAAAGCAGCTGTTGGAAACATTGTACTGGTTCCATACGCCTACTTTTTTCCAAACTGGTTCATAGCATACATCCCTGAATAATTTTCTTCCGGGTGCACCACCAACAGCTACTTTTCTTTTAAATAGACCAGGCTTTGTCATTACCCAGCTTTCGGATCCATACACAATACCTTTTTTCATTATTTTACCCAAACCAATCATCAATGAGTCACCATTCATACGTGTGGTATCCTTGTAATCAATAGAAGATCTTTCATACGTAGCCCCGCCATAACAGGAGCCTATAACTAATTTTGTTTCTTCTGTAGCATATGCTGACAATTCTCCGAAAGATTGAGTTACTAAGGAGTCTTTAAGTGTTTTAAAACTTACTTCGGTACTGCCTATCTGGAAAAGTGAATGTCCTTTTTTATAAATACCATGCGAGTCGAACCAGATCGTTCCGATTGTTGCATTATATTTTTCAAGCCTGTAACGGACTTTAGCACTCATCACTTCAGCATTTTCGGCTACGATGGCTACAAATTTCTCAGGCCGCATTGTACTTTTTATTTTTGAACGAAATATATTGAACCGGGTTGCAAGATCCAGTTTACCTTTTTGCCTTTTTGAGATAATAAAAAAGTTTAGTTTTTTTTGTTTTTTAACCGGCTCTGTATGTATATCCTGGTTCGTTGCTTTGGAACCAGTGTAGTTCTGCTGTGTGTATGAGCAAAGTGTACAAAATGTAATTACGGTGGTGATGATTGCTGATTTCATGTTATGTGGTTTTAGCTCAGCACAAACATATTTACCACAGAGCCCCTTCGATAATTGGTATTAGCGACAGTGATTTAGTTGATCTCGAAAATCCTTTTTCATACAATGAATAAAGCAAGCTGAAGCGTAATTCAATTTATTGAAGGCGTTACTAAATTGAAATCTCAAAAAACCCCGATAAAAGTTTGGGGTTTACGGATTTTCCGTAATTTTCATTTGTAATGGAATCCATCGAAGTTCAACAACAGTTTTTTAACCACCTTAAAAGCAGTTTGCCTGCCCATGTATCAGTAGTAGATGAATTGTGTGATTTGCTGGGCATCAGCCATGACAGTGCTTATCGCCGCATCCGTGGAGAGAAGCCTCTTGCCCTGAATGAACTAAAGTTGATCTGCGATAAATATCATTTATCTGTTGATCAATTACTGAACCTGGAAAACGATTCTGTTCTGTTCCAGGCTCCCGGTATTAATCAAAATGGAGTGCTGTTTGTAGATTATCTGAAAGGGTTGGTTCAGCAACTAAGATATTTCAATACATTTCCGGACAGGCAGATGCTCTATATATGCAAGGACATGACTTTTTTCCATTTTTATATTTTTCCTGAGTTTGCTGCGTTCAAAACTTTTTTCTGGATTAAAACAATTAATAACGATCCAGAGTACAGCAGTAAAAAATTTTCATTAAGTGAATTTTCTTTTCCCGAGTGTTTTGCTATGGGTCAGCAAATGATAAAAGAATATAATCAGATACCCTCAACAGAATTGTGGAATTATGAAAGTGTAAACAGCAGCATCAGCCAGATACAATATTATATAGAGTCAGGCATTTTTGCAGACAGATCAGATATTAACAAAGTAATTGATTCATTAATAAATACACTTGACCATTTGCAATTGCAGACAGAAGCAGGAAGTAAATTTATGCCGGGTGAAACTGATTTGGCTCATAAGGCCTCAATTAAAATTTATGTGAATGAGGTTGTACTTGGCAATAATTCAATTTTACTGGAATTGAATAAAACCCGTCTTGCATTTGTGGTGTACAATGTACTTAGTTATCTTATAGCCAAAGACCCCCGGTTTACAGGCAAGGCGTTCAGCAGTTTTAATAATTTACTAAGCCGCTCTAACCTTATTAGTGCAGCTGGTGAAAAAGACCGTAATCGATTTTTCAATGAGATGCGAAACAAGGTAAATGCCTTGAAGAAATAAAAATCGACACTAAATGAAATTAATATGTTGAATTTTCTGTTGCTATTGGGATTATTTTGTATGATGTGATGAGGCAGCGGGGTTGATTTGTTATTTCTGCAACATCCATTTTATTACTTTTTGCAAAAAATACAGTTACTCTAATAAACTCAGGGATAAGATAAAGCTGGCTACCCGTTTATAAATAAAGGTTGATTACTACCTTTACAATCTTATGAATATTTCTCCGGTTAAACTTATCGAATGCCCTCGTGATGCCATGCAGGGTTGGAAGCATTTTATTCCTACTGAAAAAAAAATAGAATACATAAACTCATTACTGAAAGTCGGTTTTGATACAATTGATTTCGGGAGTTTTGTTTCTCCAAAAGCAATTCCTCAAATGGCGGATACGGGGCAGGTAATTGGTAATTTGGAATTAGGTGTTGGGAATACAAAGCTTTTGGCGATTGTTGCTAATATGCGTGGAGCAGAAGCAGCAAGTATGTTTGATCAAATTTCTTATCTCGGGTTTCCATTTTCGGTTTCAGAAACATTTCAACAACGGAATACCAATTCAACTATTAAAGAATCATTGGAAAGGGTAGAAGATATTCAAAACCTTTGTTTCAAGACAAGTAAGAAATTGGTTGTTTATATTTCAATGGGTTTTGGAAATCCGTATGGCGATTTATATGATGAAGAAATAGTCTTTAACTGGGTAGAGCGGTTAGTGGCTATGGATATCGAAATTATTTCTCTGGCAGATACGGTAGGCCTTGCCACTCCCGAGCAGGTTTATGACATGACTTCTTATTTAATTGAATCGTTGCCCGGAACAGAAATAGGTGTACATCTGCATTCTACTCCGGTTAACTGGAAAGAAAAATTAAATGCAGCTATCAAAGCAGGCTGCAGGCGTTTTGATGGTGCATTGAAAGGAATTGGTGGATGCCCCATGGCAGATGATGAATTAGTTGGGAATATGAACAGTGAATTGATGATTGATTATTTTAAAGAAAAGAAATTGATTGATAGCCTTAATGAAAATGCGTTGAAAGAAAGTTTACGGATTGCAGATGAAGTATTCCTTTAATTGAAATTTGATTTTTGTTTCTTGTTATTTGTTTCTTGGATCTTATTATTTTATTAGTTATGGATTTCATGTTGAACGTAGACATTAAAAAGCCGGAGGAACAAATCGGTTACAGGGATAAAATCCTTTTAATTGGTTCCTGTTTTACAGAACATATCGGCAATGCTTTGCAAGATCTGAAATTTTCTGTTTTGCAAAACCCCAATGGTATTTTATTTGATCCCGCCAGTGTTTGTAAAAGTCTGCAATCCTACATCACAAATTATAAATACAAAGAAGAAGATTTATTTCTGTTAAATGAAGTTTGGAATAGTTGGAGTCATCATTCCAGGTTTTCTCATATTAATAAAGATGAATGTTTAAAAGGAATTAATCAATCGCAACAACGGGCACATGAGTTTTTAAGGGAAACTGATTGGTTGATTATTACATTGGGGTCGTCATTTTCTTATCGGCTTACAGGCCTCACCCCCAACCCCTTTCCTGGAGGAGTGGGGAGTGGAGTGGCTAATTGCCACCGTGCCCCATCACAATGGTTTGATAAGCATTTGTTGGAAATTGAGGAAACGAAATCTTTGATTGAAGAGATGTATCATCAATTAATAAAGTTCAATCCTAAATTAAAAATTATTTATACGATAAGCCCGGTACGGCATATTCGGGATGGAGTGGTAGAAAATAACCGAAGTAAGGCAAGATTGATTGAAGCTGTTCATAGTATGATAAATAACTCTTCCAATCAATTTTATTTTCCGGCTTTTGAACTGGTTGTTGATGTGCTTCGTGATTATCGGTTTTATGATGTGGATATGGTACATCCGAATTACCCGGCTACGGAATATGTAATGGAAAAATTTAAAGAAAATTTTATTGATTCAGCTTCTCAATTATTTATGGAAGAAATAAAAAATATCGTAATTGCAAGAAAGCATAAAGCATTTCAACCGGATACAAAGGCACATCGTTCATTTTTGAAAACATATCTTGAAAAAACAAATGATTTACAGTCCAAACTTCCTTACTTGGATTTTTCGGATGAAATAAACTATTTCAAATCTGTTTGATTATTATTTAACAGTCCTGATTTTTTAAAATGGAAAAGAATGAATTGATACAAATTTTTTCGGCGAGATATGGTAAAGAGCCTCAGGATATTTTCTTTTGTCCCGGTCGAGTAAATCTGATTGGTGAGCATATTGATTATAATGGTGGGAGTGTATTACCCTGCGCTATTTCAAGGGGTACATTCTTAGCTGTATCCAAAAACATCGATAAGCTATTACGTTTTCAATGTCTCAATTTTCCAGAAACAGCCGAACTGCATTTGCAGGAATCTTATACAAAGACTGGTAAAGAATGGTTTAATTATCCGTTAGGGGTAATCAATGAGTTTTTAAATAAAGGGATTGCTTTGTGTGGGTTGGATATGTTGTTCTATGGCAATCTTCCTATCGGTGCTGGTTTATCTTCATCGGCTTCTATTGAAGTGCTGACTGCGTTTGCAATGAGCAACATGTTTGGGGCAGAAACAACAAACAAAGAACTTGCATTAATTGGCAAAAAAGTAGAGAACGAATTTATAGGAGTTAAATGTGGTATCATGGATCAGTTTGCTGTGGCGATGGGAAAAAAGGGGAAAGCAATTTTACTCAACTGCGATACGCTGGACTATGAATACCTGCCTTTTGAAATTGGAAATTATGTTTTAGCAATCATCAACAGTAATAAGCAAAGAAAATTGGCTGATTCAAAATACAACGAACGCTTTGCTGAATGCAGAGAAGCATTACGCCTTCTGGAAAAAAAGGTTTCAGTAAATCATTTATGTGAAATTGACTTTCATTTATTTCAAGCTCATCGACATTTAATAAATGATGCTGTATTGGAAAAAAGAGTTCTGCATGTTATCAGTGAAAATTTCAGAGTGGGAGAAGCGAAGGATGCATTAAAGGCAGGTGAGCTTTTTACTTTTGGCAAATTGATGTATGCTTCGCATAAATCATTAAAGGAATGGTATGAAGTAAGCGGAAAAGAATTAGATACGATTGTCGATTATTGTAAAACTAATAAGGATTGTATTGGGGCAAGAATGACCGGAGCTGGTTTTGGTGGTTGTGCTATTGCTTTGGTAAAAAAAGAAAGTTTTGTTGATTTTGCTGAGAAATTGAAAGTTTATTATAAAGGCATTATTGGGTATGAACCTGAAGTATTTTCTAGTGACATAGGAGATGGGGTAAGGGAATTGATTTAAATTATAAAACGATATTCTTTTTTCAAAAAATCTTCCAGGTCTTTCAACAAAGTCAACTGATTTTTTGCTCTGTCAAAATTCTGTTCAGTATAATTTGTTTTATAATAAATATCCCCGTTCAGATAATCAGTCATAAATCGTAACGCCTGCATATAAATAATAAGGATGCCGGCATAATGAATATATTTTTTCTCAGAAGCAGTGAATTGTTTTTCCATCACTGATAAGTAGCCTTCTATTATAGCTGAATAAAAATCTTTCCGGATAGTTATATTTTCAAAGTCGGTACTGTTTTCATCTAATGAACAAGCCATGCTGCGAATCATATCTCCCAAATCAGAAAAGAAATAGCCGGGCATGGTCGTATCAAAGTCCACTGGACATAAAACTTTGCCGGTTGTTTTACTGAAAAGTATATTGGCAATCTTGGCATCGTGATGCATTACCCGTTTTGGAAATTCGTCAGACTCAGTTATTATTTCATAAAAATTTACATAACGAAATCTTTGTTTTAGCTCTTCAATCAGTGGAGTAGCTTTTTGTGTCCGTTCTTTTTGCTTACTTTTTAATGCATCTTCAAATTGTTTATAACGCAAACTGAGATTATGAAAATCAGGAATTGATTCTTTCAAAAACCCAGCATCTAAATCATGAAAAGCCAGGGTAAATTCGGCAAATGTTTTTGCAGTTGTCTTTGCCTGTTCAGGGTTTTCTGCTATGCTCAGCATTTTTCCATCTTCTATAAATTCAAAAACCCGCCAGTAATTATAATTTTTGTCCCAGTAGAGATCAACTTCACCCGGGAAGTATTTTGGTTCGGGTATATAAAAATTAATGTCGGATGTTTTCAAATGTTTCCATAACAACTGGTAATTAAGCTGAACGTTTTCGGGTTTTTTGAAAACCTGGTGGTTGATCCTTTGCAGTAAAAAAGTTTCATTTGATTTCTTATAGGTAACCTTATAAGAATTATTGATAAGGCCGCCATCAAGAGGAAGTACATTAATTATTTCATTTGTGCCCGTATATGCTTTTAACACTTCTTCGTAAAAATTCACTTGAATAGTTTTTAGTTTAACCGCAAAGACGCAATCCCGAAAGCTTTCGGGAAGCTAAGAACGCAAAGAGAATCTGATCTAAGTATATTCTTTGCTTGCTTTGCGTTTTCTTTGTATCTCCGCGGTTAAAAAATTAATGTACCCTGTCTCCGCGAACAGTCATATTCTTTATTAAATCTGCTTCAAACACCAGCCATTCTTTCCAGCGTTTTCTTACTTTTTCCTTTTTAATATAAAGTTCTGCAAGGTTGATGAACAAAGTATAATGCCCTGCTTCACTCTCCATAAACTTCCGGTAAAATTTTTTCATATAGGCATCATTTAATCCTTCGCTTAATCTTTTAAAGCGTTCACAACTTCTTGCTTCAATCAAAGCCATTGTGAGTAGTTTATCCAAAAAATTATCTTCCGCACTTCCACCACGTACCTGAAATTCTAACAAAGCATTTACATATTCATCTTTTCGTTGTTTGCCCAACTTCAGATTTCTTTTTTCGAGTTCTGCCAATACAGCTCTGAAATGCCCCCATTCTTCTGTAACAATCGGTGCAAGTTCTTTTACCAGTTCTTCGTGGTCACTGAATTTTTGAATAAGGGATATACAGGTAGTCGCTGCTTTTTGCTCGCAATAAGCATGATCGGTCAGGATTTCTTCCAGGCTCATTTCAGCAAGGTTAACCCAACGAGGGTCAGTAGGCAATTTCAAACCAAGAA
>JANPEU010000028.1:0-4605 GCA_031423175.1 Bacteroidota bacterium | reverse complement strand
CGAATTTAGACGTAAGGGTGTTGTAATCCCTGCACAATTATCATTTTACTTATGGGTGGTAATATAGTTTGGCAAGCGGGATTTTTATCGCAGGTCTGATGGAAACAAAACATCTTTATTGTATTGCCAGAGTGCCCTGTCAAGGTTTTGTTGATATAGTGAGTTATATCGGCCGGAACCAATTGTAAATAAAAAAGCCCCGCCTAATAATATATAAGATGTATTGCGATCAGATTTAATAAAGCTAGTGGATGCTAAAAATGAGAGCAATGAAAGATATCTGAATACTGTTGACATGGATTTATTTTTTTTTGCCAACTTAAATGAAGCCATGCTTAACTCCGATCCTTTAAGTTCGAATGATAAATCTTTAAACGTAAGCCGCTCACTTCCTTTCATAAAATAACTGCCGTAGCGGGTGATGGTATGATTGGTGTATTTATAACGAAGGCTGTCGGTGGGTTGGGCATATGAATCATTAAATAAAAACAATAGCAAATAAAAAATTATCATTTTCATATTAAAGACCTTTTCAGAAAGAGTGAATATTGTACTTTTTAAAAATTAAAAAAAACCACAAAAGCTGTCTTTACCATTAAAAAAAAATCCCATTCAAAATTAATTTTATGGGAGTATTAAAATAGTTGAGATATTACTCTTTTATTTTAAAATGCTTTTGTTGTAGTTGATAAACGCTGTACAATAATATTAGCCCAAGAGCCGATGAAACAACTATTGTCCTGGCACTACCATTTTCAATAGCATAGCTTATTAAATACCCAACAAATACACAGACAAATAAAATTCTTAATCTTATAATAGTTGAAAAATTAAAAACTTTAGAAACAGATGTATAGTTTAAAACTATAAAAAGTACTAACACTATTACAATTGGGATGATAAATTCGTTTTGCATTTTTTAAAGTTTAAATTTAAAGATATGTACTTTTTTAAATATGTAACTATTCGCAGAATTCGGCAATGCAAATCTGGGGCGGCTTAGTGAGGAGAGTATGAACAATACCCGATAAGTAGTCTCTTTTGAGAATTGATGTTATGAAATTATTATCTACATGAACAAATACTCCACATCGTCACTTGTAAGCGATTTTACAAATGTTGTATCATCGGCAATCAGTTCATTAGCTAATCCCCGTTTCTTTTCCAAAACAAATAGTTTATCTTAGTGGTATGAACAAGCGGTCTCTCAATAAAAAAATTATTCAATCAGATTTAAAAAAACACAAATCTTCTTTAGAAAAATTTGGTGTTTATCAAATTGGATTGTTTGGTTCGTTTGTACGAGATGAGGGTACCGATGAAAGTGATATTGATTTTGTAGTTGACTTTGAACCCGGCAAAAAAACTTTTGACAACCTGATGGATCTTGCTTTTTTTCTCGAAGATCTTTTTGAACGCAAAGTAGAGGTATTGACCCGCCAGGGATTAAGTCCCTATATCGGTCCGCATATTTTAAAAACTCTTGAAAATGTCCCTCTCGCCAGTTGAATTTTTAAAACATATAAAAGAGGAATGTACTTATCTAGTTCATCTTTCTCATCAACATACTTATAAAGAATTTTCAAGTAGCCGTACATTAATTTATGCTACTTGCCGAAGCTTGGAAATAATAGGAGAAGCAACCAAAAATGTCCCTGAGTATTTAAAAATAAAATATCCATTAGTTGAATGGAAAAAAATGGCGGGCATCCGGGATAAAATTATTCATGATTATTTTGGAATAGACAATGAGATTATTTGGAAAACGATTGAAACGAAAATTCCTGAATTGTTAGTATGGATTGAAATAATGATAGAAAAAGAATCGAAGACTAACTAAACAAATACTCCACATCTTCCCTCGTAAGAGATTTTACAAATGTTGTATCATCGGCAATCAGTTCTTTAGCAAGTGCCCTTTTCTTTTCCTGTAGCTGCACAATTTTATCTTCAATAGTGTCTTTACAAATCATGCGGTAAGCAAAAATATTTTTTGTTTGCCCTATGCGGTGTGTTCGATCAATTGCTTGTTGCTCTACGGCAGGATTCCACCACGGATCCACGATGTAAACATAATCTGCTGCAGTTAAATTCAATCCTACACCACCCGCTTTTAATGAAATTAAAAACACTCTAACCGTATCATCATTTTGAAAACTTTGAATTGCTTTTTCCCGATCAGGGGCACTGGTGCTACCATCAAAATATTCATACTTCACTCCTAATTCATCCAATTTCCCCCGTATCAATGCAAGCATACCTAAGAACTGAGAAAAGATTAATGCTTTATGATCACCCATGTTTTCAGTAATCTCTCTTGCCAATTCTTCCAATTTGATGGAGTGATTTTCAAATTTCTCCGGTTCATTTAAGATGGCGGGTGAATCACAAATTTGCCGAAGCTTCATCAATCCCTGTAAAATGGTAAGTTGAGATTTTTGAATGCCGTGCTCTTGAATCACTCCCATTATTTTATCGCGGTAGTCATTCCGGTACGCATCATAAATATTCCGTTGCTCTTCGCCCAACTCACACCAGAGTATCATTTCTAATTTTTCCGGTAAATCTTTTGCTACCTGTTCTTTTGTTCTTCTTAAAATAAATGGATATAATAATTTTTTTAAATGCATTTTATGTTCCGGCTCACCTAGTTTGTCAATCGGAATTGCAAACTCCTGCTTAAAATATTCAACACTGCCCAGCATACCAGGATTTAAAAAATTCATCTGCGCATAAATATCAAATGTATTATTCTGCAAAGGCGTTCCGCTCATACACAAGCGGTGTTTTGCATTCAACAATCCTGCAGCTCTTGTTACTTTGCTCGATGGATTTTTTATTGCCTGGCTTTCATCTAATACTACATAATCGAGCGGCACACTTACCAGTAACCGGATATCACTTCTTAATGTGCCATAAGTAGTAATGGTAATATCATGCTTCATCAAACTTTCTTTATCTCTTGTTCGGGAAGGACCATGATGAATAGAATACGTAAGCGAAGGGGTGAATTTTTTTATTTCATTTTCCCAATTATAGATAAGTGTAGTGGGGCAAACTACCAATGCTTTTAAATTTTTATGCTGCGCTTTATAATGCTGAAGAAAACAAAGAGCTTGTACCGTTTTACCCAAACCCATATCATCTGCGAGGATTCCACCCCAGCTTACTTCGGTTAAATAATTGAGCCATTGAAATCCTGCAGTTTGATAAGGTCGCAATATATCTTTCAAATGTTCGGGAGGGTCTATCTGTTTAATATCATTATGTTGCCGTAACCGTTCATATTTCTCTTCCAATTTAAAAATCAGTTCAGCTTCATCTCTTTGCTCATATAGTTCATCTACCACACTTACATGATAGTTTGAAAGTTTAAGTGAATCTGTTTTTCCTTCACCCACCCGAAATAACAATGAATACTTTTTTATCCATTCGTCTGGTAAAATTCCTAAGGTTCCATCGCTTAATTGTACAAATTGTTGTTTACTTGCCAATGCCCGTTTCACTTCTTCCACTGTTACTTTCATATCTCCAAAAACGATATTCACTTTTGCGTCAAACCAATCGGTATGGTTGCTTATAAATATTTGTGTTTTGGGTTTAGCCGTATTGAATCTGAAATTCTTTAATGCTTCAAATCCAAATACTGGGATTTTCAGATCCTTCATAGCGTCTACAAAAAGAAAGAACCAGTTATTTCGTAGCACATCTGTTCCTTTCAAGATCAAACTCTGATTGTCTTCATTTAAAATAAAATTGGAATGAAGGTTTCGTAATTTATCTATAAACGCTATTTCAGCAGCCCTGTTCCGGCGTACTATCAAAACCGCTTCTCCTTGTGATACCACCACTTCGTCTCTGTCTTTTGCACGGGTTTCATATCCTTTGTAAGTAAAAACAGGTTGAAAAACAAGAAACTCTCCTTTCTCCAGTAAAAACAATTTCATTTCTGGCTCGCCATCTTTTACTTCACGTACAATTGATTTATCAAACTCCACTTTATATTCTCTGGCCAGCGGAATAATATATTCACTTAATGATTTTGCCCACTCATCTGCAGGAACTGTTATAGAACCCGAAGGATGAAATTTATCTATCTGCTCTACTACATCATAGCTTTTCCATAAATGCAGTTGATGGTTGAAAAGAAAAAGTATGGGGCATGGGCTTTCATTATCTTTTAACTCGTATTGCATAATGCCTGTAGCTATGCGGCAGGTAATTGTAAAATGAGAATTCTTTTTTACGAAAAATTGTGGTGTTGCTTCATGCTCCGATAAAACAAGTTTTTCAAGATTGCCTGTTTTAAACAGTTTCCCTTTTGGTAAAATATAAGTAAAGGGATTGTTCGTTGTTTCTTCAAACAATTTTTTCAATTTTGGAAACAAATACTCTGTCATTAGTTCTTTGGTATCGGCGGGCAGATCATCGTCTTCGCTTTGAATAATATTTTCCCAAATACCGGCGAAAGGTGAGTTGCGGCTGATGTATTTATTTATTTCCGTCTCTTGTAGTTTTCTTACAAGCGTCAATACGTTTTTATCCTGATCATGTACATTGTCTGTTTCCACATATCGGCTTATATCTAATTTTTCCACTTTACCG
>JANPEU010000027.1:0-8914 GCA_031423175.1 Bacteroidota bacterium | reverse complement strand
TAGCTGCTTTTATTGCATCGCCGGCAGCATCCTATGTAAATGGCATTAGCATTCCGGTTGATGGAGGAAAAACAGGGTCGATATAGTTTGCCCCTATCCTCCCGATGAATCGGGACAAGCTCTAAAGGGGGAAAACAGATTATTAATATTAAAACACATTACAAATAATAGCAGATGCAGTTTGAAAATTCTCTCTCATATGCCCGTGAATCAGATACGAATGATCCACTAAAAACTTTCAGAGATAAATTTATCATTCCAGAAAGGAATGGTAAGCAGCAAATATATTTTCTTGGCAATTCACTTGGGCTACAACCTAAAACTGCAAACGATTATATTCAGCGGGTGATGAAAGACTGGGCATCATTCGGTGTTGAAGCTTTTTTTCATGCACCTGAACCCTGGATGGATTATCATAATAAGCTAACAAATACGTTGTCAAAGATTGTTGGTGCATTGCCAAACGAAGTTGTGGTAATGAATCAACTCACGGTTAATCTTCATTTGATGCTGGTAAGTTTTTACAGGCCAACAGCAAAGCGATTCAAAATTATTTGTGAAGCAAAAGCATTTCCAAGTGATCAGTATAGTTTTGAAACACATATAAAACAAAAAGGTTTCAATCCGGATGATGCAATCATTGAAGTAAGCCCGCGAGAAGGTGAATATTGTTTACGAACAGATGATATCATCTCAACAATCAAAGAACATGGCGATGAAACTGCATTGGTTATTTTTGGGGGCATTAATTATTACACCGGGCAGTTTTTTGATATAGAAGCTATTACTCAAGCGGCACATGAGGCAGGTGCAGTGGCCGGATTTGATCTGGCACATGCCGCTGGTAATGTTGAATTGCATTTGCATCAATGGGATGTTGACTTTGCATGTTGGTGCAGTTATAAATATTTAAATTCTGGTCCCGGAGCAATCGGTGGTGTATTTATACATGAGAAACATCATGAAAAAAATTTACCACGATTTGCGGGGTGGTGGGGTTATGATAAATCTACACGTTTTAAAATGGAAAAAGGTTTTAAAGCAATGCCGGGTGCCGAAGGTTGGCAACTGAGTACACCTGCAATTTTTTTATATGCGGCACATCGTGCTGCATTGGAAATAGTGGATGAAGCAGGTTGGGAAAATATTCTTGTAAAGAAGAGTTTGCTCAATAATTATTTATGGTTTTTAAATCAGCAATTAAATGAAAAAATCAAAAATAAATTTATCCTCATAACTCCAAAGAATGAGAAGGAGAGAGGATGAAAGGTTTCTTTATTAATTAATACAAATGGAAAATTTGTTTACGATGAATTGATTAAAGCAGGTATTCTAGTGGATTGGCGGGAACCCAATACAATCCGCCTGGCACCTGTACCATTGTACAATAGTTTTGAAGAAGTTTGGCAATTTGTACATGCATTTGAAAAAATTCTTCAATCAATTGCGTAATAACTTTAAAAGATGATTGAAAAATATCTTTGGATAATCGGCTCATCAATATTTATTATTCTCGGAACCATTCATCTTTTCTATACATTCTTTACAAATAAATTTTCTGTTCGGGATAAACTAACAGAGGATTTGATGAAAAAAACATTTCCAGTTCTTACAAAAAAGACTACCATGTGGAAAGCCTGGATTGGATTTAATGCAAGCCATAGCATCGGAGCCTTTTTCTTTGGTGCAGTTAATTTGTATTTTGGCGTACTTCATTTTGAGTTACTAAAAGATTCGGTTTGGTTGTTTTCGTTTGTGCTGCTGGTTTGTTTGTTCTATCTTTTTCTTGGGTTTAAATATTGGTTTATCATTCCCCGTACAGGAATTTTAATTTCATTTATTTGTTTTGTAGTTGCAGCAATTTTAGTTTGAAATAAATAAATATAGAAAAGAATCACCTTAGTTTTTTTCTTACAATATCTAATACCGAATCGCCTCACAATTTAGTCCAAAACGAAAGTCGTCTCTGCTCTCGGTATTCTTGTCCCGATTTGCTTCGGGAATACCGGATTTTTTGGATTAAAGAGTAAATCAAATTGGTATAACTTCCAGTCTCAAACAGTATTTTTGCACCATGACCCGTCAGCAACTCGTCGAACAAATTTTTAGAAAGCAATCTTATCTCTGTGTTGGTTTAGATACCGACATTACAAAAATTCCCAGGCACCTTTTGAGTGAAGCAGATCCTGTATTCAGTTTCAATAAAGCGATTATTGATGCTACAAAAGATTTATGCGTCAGTTATAAAATCAATACCGCCTTTTACGAAGCACTGGGAGTAAAAGGCTGGGTATCTATGGAAAAAACAGTTCGCTATATAGGTGATGTGCATTTTAAAATTGCCGATGCCAAGCGTGGCGATATTGGTAACACATCATCACAATACGCTAAAGCTTTTTTTGAAACATTACCATTTGATGCTATAACGGTTGCACCGTATATGGGTGAAGACAGTGTAAAACCATTTTTAGACTACGAAGGAAAATGGGCAATTGTATTAGGTCTTACTTCAAATAAAGGAGCAAAAGATTTTGAGTTGCAGGTAACGGAGGATGAACTGCTATATGAGAAAGTTTTAAAAACAGTGAGTGAATGGGGTACAACAGAAAATTTAATGTTTGTAGTTGGTGCAACACAAGCTGAAGAATTTACCAACATAAGAAAAATTTCTCCCAATCATTTTTATCTTGTTCCCGGAGTAGGAGTACAGGGTGGAAGCTTAAAAGATATTTCTGAAAAAGCAATGATAGCGGATTGTGGCATTTTGGTAAATGCAAGTCGTGCAATTATCTATGCATCCGAAAAAGAAAATTTTGCTGAAGAAGCAAGAGCTATTGCTCAGCAGTACCAGTTTGAGATGAAAGAGTATCTTGAAGGGTTAAAATAAATAAGAGACATCTTTCAATGTCTCTCTATAGTTGCGACCCAATACTAAATAAAAAAGTCTATTTGACTTATGTTCTCCGCAATTGGCTAAATCTTAAACCCAACAGTAAGAATAGCATTCCCCGTATTCGATTTAATCGTTGCAAGCGGAGTTAATCCACTTTGTAAACGATAAGGAGTATGAACATCTTTCCCAAATGTGTGTATATAAGTTACATCTACAAAAAATCCTTTGTTACGATAGCCCAGTCCGCCGCTTGCCTGAAACTTACTTCCTTTTTCACCAACAATATTTTTATAGGGATTGCCATAATAGGCAGCACCCAGCCTTGCCATGATCGTTGTGAATTTCAACTCGCCACCAGCACGGAAATTAAACGTGCCTTTATATGCTTTATCAATTGCTTTATTTAATTGCTTCAGATAGTTAACCGTTGATTGATTGTCTAAATCTTCCTGTGTGGGATCAAATTTTGAAGCTTTATAGTTTACATATTCAATATCGGCTGTTAAAAACCCTTTTTGTTTTTTTACATTCTCTACTTCATGGAGTACATACGATGCGCTGCCAATTATTTTATATGGTGTTTGAAGTGTGTATTTAAAAGTTGCTTGTTGTTCCCCACTTAAGAATTGTGAAGTCTGATTCAATTCACCTTTATATAGCTCAGTACTGGTGGTAATATCCGAACTGTAGTTGTCTGTAAGCGATAAAAAAGTTGGTGAATGCAATGCAAAGCCCAGCCGAACCCGTTCAACAGGTTTATAAATTAATCCGGCTCTTATTATAAAACCAACACCTTTTGTTGAAAGGCTTTCGGAAAAGGTTGCAAAATCAAATTTATTGTTAGGATTCGTTGTTGCATCTGCTTCATCAAAAGTGGAGGTACGTGAATAATCTAAAAAAGAAACACCCAGCGAGCCTCCGAAATATAATTTATCATTCAGGTTTGTTGCTCCGCCCAATGCCAGTTCAGTTGTACCCCCTTTATTCATTATCTGCTGTCTTTGTATTAAACCTGTTCCAATTGTGGCCCGGGTTTGAAACTGATAATTGCCGGAAGTGCCTCCGGCAATTGTATCTATCCAATAGGTATTAAATGCAAGACTGGTTCCGTAAGAATAGTTTGAGGCAACACTGTTAGCATCCTTATCATTATTGTTTCTTATTTCTTCTAAAAATTTTTGAGAGTAGGAGCTTTGATTATTTTGCCCTATATAAGAAATCGTATTTCCAAAACTTGCATTGCGGTTGATTGCAAGACTAAATGCAGATCCCCGGCTGCCTCTGCCATTTTTGTTATTGCCGGTACCAAATACAACACCGGAAGTACCAAAGCCAAAATTATTTTTTTTCTGTTTATCGTCTGTCTTGCCAAAATAAGTTGATTTTGTATTTCCAAGATTGTACGCTGGAGTAAATACAAAATCACCTGTTTTATAAAAACCAAGACCTGCAGGATTAACAAAAGTTGCAGATAAGTCTCCACCCAGGCTACCCATTGCTCCACCAACAGCCTGTTGTCTTGCCGTACCGCTTTGTGCATTCCAGGCAAAGCGAAGTGCATCAGACGGTTCTTGTGCATTCGCAACTACTGTCGATGCAATAAAAGAGGTGATGAAAAATATTTTTTTCATATAAAGAGTTTATTATAGATCATGAAGATTGTGCTGAATTGCTCAATAGTGTTCCTGAAAGTTGAAGAGTCCTTACGATCTGCCAAAGGCAGATGTCGGGATGCTGACCGAAGCGCATCAACATGCGACAATGCTCCGGTCAGACCCTTCATAATTATTTTAAAACTTCCTTACCGGGGCTGGTGTACTAGTACTGCCCGATGAAGAAGAAGATGATGATGATGAACTGCTGTTTGTAGTACGTGGTTGGGATGAACTATTGTTATTGTTGGACGATGAATTATTGTTTCCACCACTAAATATATCTCGTATTACACTGCCTCTGGAACTGTTGTTATTTCTGTTAGTGTTGTTACCCGATGTATTTATTTTTGGATTGCTATATGGAATTGTATTGGTACTTGTATAATTTTTATTTGTAAGCTGGTTATTATTGTATGTATTCAAATTAAAAGTACGTGGCCGGTTTACAACAGAATTTACTTTGTAATTCACAACACCATAATTGATGCAATAGGGATTATAATAATTATTCCAGTATGTATTCGGATTCCAGGGATTGCTCCAGATATTGTTGTTGTAATAACTATAACGGTAACGGTCGCCAAAATAATACCAGTCATTTAATTCGCTCCAGCGGCTGCGGTTGCTAACTTTCATACGCAGGTAGCGATCGTCATAATAATATTCATCACTCCTGTATTCACGTTCATCTTCCCTTTCTGCTCGTACATATTCATCTTGTGGACGGGCGGGAGAAAAATAAACATCGTCAGGAGTTTGACCGGTTTTGTAAGCGGTTGTACAACTGCTAAAAGCCGTTGCAACTAAAGCCAGAAGTAAAATTGATGATTTCATGGCAACTGATTTAATTATTTAAAATTGAAGTTACTACTTTTGTGCAAGTTTTTATAAAGCACTTTATTATTGGCACAAAGATTCTGCCATCGGAAAAAAAATTGTGTGGGGCAGTGTTAAAGTTTCTGTTAAGGTTTTGCCGGCGTTAAACTCTGAGGGTGAGAATTTTGAAATCAACTTTGGATCCTTGATTTAGTCCCGTATATACGGGATTGCGACAGCTTATCCCGATACTTCGGGACTCCGTTTATCTTTTGGTAATACTATTCAGCATACTTGCCGTACAGTTAGTTCTTACAGATTTTGAATATTAAAATTTTTATATGAGACTCTTGAACCACATAGGTACATAGTTCACATAGAAAGGTACACATAGATTTTAAATCTGAATTTCTATGTGAAAGCTTATCTTCCTTATGTGCCTATGTGGTTCAATTTTTTTCGAACTTAAAATACTTTTGAACTAATAAACTTTTAAACAAACAAACTAAAAATATAAATGGCAAAAGAGATCACATCACGGGCACAGGATTATTCGCAATGGTATAATGACCTTGTAATTAAAGGAAGCTTAGCTGACTACTCGGCAGTTCGTGGCTGTATGGTAATAAAACCTTACGGCTATGCCCTTTGGGAAAATATGCGAGATGCATTGGACAAAATGTTTAAAGACACCGGACATGTGAATGCATACTTTCCGCTATTTGTTCCAAAAAGTTTTTTAGAAAAAGAAGAGGGTCATGCCGAAGGTTTTGCAAAAGAGTGTGCCATCGTCACTCACTATCGCCTGAAAGCGGATCCAGATAAAAAAGGTAAATTGATGGTAGACCCGGATGCAAAGCTGGATGAAGAATTAATTATCCGGCCTACAAGTGAAGCTATCATCTGGCATACCTATAAAGATTGGATTCAGAGTTACCGTGATCTTCCCCTACTAATAAATCAATGGGCAAATGTGGTGCGGTGGGAAATGCGTACTCGTTTATTTTTACGTACTGCAGAATTTCTTTGGCAGGAAGGTCATACAGCTCATGCAACTGCAAATGAAGCAATAGAAGAGACAAGGAAAATGCTGGAAGTATATGCAACATTTGCTGAAGAATTTATGGCATTGCCGGTAATTCGCGGTCTTAAAACAGAAAGTGAAAGATTTGCCGGCGCCATCGATACATATTGTATTGAAGCTTTGATGCAGGACGGAAAAGCATTGCAAGCTGGTACTTCACATTTTCTCGGTCAAAATTTTGCAAAAGCATTTGATGTAAAATTTTCTAATAAAGAAAATCAGCAGGAATATGTATGGGCTACCAGTTGGGGCGTAAGTACAAGATTGATTGGCGCATTGGTAATGGCGCATAGCGATGACGATGGATTGATATTGCCACCCAAAATTGCACCATTACAGGTTGTTATTGTTCCAATTTATAAAGGCGAAGAACAAAAGAATAGAATTGATGAAAAAGTATTGCCATTGGTAGCACAATTAAAAGCATTAAACATTCGGGTAAAATACGACGATAATGATAACGCAAGACCGGGCTGGAAGTTTGCAGAGCATGAGATGAAGGGTGTGCCGGTTAGGATGGCACTGGGTGCAAGAGATTTAGAAAATAATGTTGTGGAAGTTGCAAGACGTGATACAAAGGAAAAGAAATCATATTCATTAGATGGAATAGCAGAAGTAATCAAGAATTTGCTGGAAGAAATTCAGCAGGCAATGTTTAATAAAGCACTGGCTTATCGTGAGCAGCATATTACGAAAGTGGATGACTGGAATGAATTTGAAAAATTATTAGATGGAAAAGGTGGTTTTTTATCTGCACATTGGGATGGAACGACCGAAACAGAAGATGCGATAAAAGAAAAAGCAAAAGCAACTATAAGATGTATTCCCTTAAATAATGAAATGGAAGAAGGTAAATGTATATTAACGGGCAAGCAATCGAAGCAAAGAGTGCTGTTTGCAAGAGCTTATTAAAGGATCAACTCTTCTAAACTTGTCATACCGAACGGTGACCCGAAGCTTCGGGTTAAAACTCATTCAACTTTAAGAAATAATAGTGAGGTATATCAAACATATTAAAGTTTGATATGCTTCGCTTGCTTTCACTAAATTATACTTAGTCTTTATGAAGCCGCTCTTCATAACAAGACTCTGGAATTATGATTAGTATTAATAAAATTGAATCTGATATTCTTTTCTAAATAAAATTTGTCCGTCTTCTTTCATCACTTTATTTTTATATACACCAAAATTTAAAAATCATGGATCAGGAAAACAAAAATCTATTTGGATTAACTATTGAAGCTAACACAGCATCTACTATGAGTTCTTCTGCACAATGGAGCAGGATACTTGCCTGGTGCGGTATTATTATGGGGGCTATGCTTGTAATCCTTGGCTTACTTTCTCAGGGTATGATGGGTAAATCAACAGGTGGTTTGAGCAAGTTTGAATCGAATGACGGTTTTGCCGGAAGTATGGCATTAGTCGGAGGGGCGGCTATGGTTATGTATATAATTATGGGAGGATTAACTATTCTAGGAAATGTTTTCTTACTCAACTATGCCAATAAAATAAGTACCGCATTAAAAACAAATGATCAGGGAACTTTAAATGCTGGTTTTGCCGGATTAAGAAACTATATGGCATTCTGGGGAATTATTATGATAATCAGTTTATTATTTATGCTAATTGCTATTGCATCTTTAATGATGAGTATGTAATTTAAATTTTATTAAAAAAGCATCTGTTTGAGTATTCAACCGGGTGCTTTTTTATTTTGTACTTAAAAAATTATAATCTTTCAACGCAATTTCTAAAAAATCAAATGGAGAAAGTGCGGATTCGATTTTGAGGTGTGCTTTAATTTTTTCACTGGCGGCAGATGCCATATGATAATCACCTTTTTTGCGGGCAGTATCTAAAATATTTTTTATCGCATTTATGTCGTTATCATTCAGTTTCATAATTTCAGGAAAGCTGGGGACGTAACTGTCCGACACTTCCTGAAAAACCGTGTCTTCAATATCTGCTTTTGTGTTTATTTTTATTAATATGGTTCGTGCCAATATATCTCCAAGCCGTTGCCCTTTTTTTGATGACACCACCAATATAACATCTGTAATGAAAAAAGTTAATACGGCCAGTATTAAAAAAATGGATTCGGCATCCCGCATAAAATAGGGCATCGATAGTAAAAGAAAAAGAACAGCAACAATCCAGACATCACCAAGCCGTAGCAACCATCGTATTAAATATTGACTGATACTTGGCCGACCTCCATTTTCATCAACAACCCGAAGCTTCATAATTTTTTTTCCAATGCTTTGTCCATTCATGGTTATTTCCAGTACCACATGATATATTAAGACAGGAAGAAAAAGTAGGATTCCAATTGCTGCCATATCATAACTGGCATCGGTATCAAATGAATTTCTGTTATTGTCAATGGAATTATAAATGGCACTGGCTATTCTGAGATAAAAATATTCAATCAGCATATCAATCAGCAATGCAAACATCCGGCGA
>JANPEU010000026.1:0-5844 GCA_031423175.1 Bacteroidota bacterium | reverse complement strand
ATCAATGATGTTTTAAATAACAAACCTGTTTTGTTTGATGATTATGCAGCAAATAACCTGATGAATAATTTTATGAATAACCTGCAGAAAGAAAAATCAATTACATCAATCAAGGAAGGCGAAACTTTTTTAAAAATAAATAAAACAAAGCCCGGCGTAAAAACAACAGCCAGCGGCTTGCAATACGAAATAATCAAAGATACAATAGGATATAAACCGAATGCTGCCGATACGTTTGTTGTAGAATACAGTGGTAAGTTATTGAACGGTTCCGAATTTGATAATTCACGCAATCGGGGTCAACCACTCATCATGCCGGTAAGTAAAGTTATTCCAGGATGGACAGAGGGTTTACAATTAATGAGCATTGGCAGTAAATATAAATTTTATGTTCCTTACGAATTAGGCTATGGCATTTATGGAAATGAACCAGATATTCCGGGTGGTTCTCTATTGATATTTGAACTTGAGTTGCTAGATGTAAAAAAACAAAAAGCACCCGGGGGACAATAAGATCACCCGTAATTTATTTTAAGATGTAATTCCAGGCAATGAATTTATTTCTACTAATTCATTGCCTTTTTTTTGCCAGCCATAGCTGGTATTACCATTTGTTATAATTAAAAAAGAAACAGGCACCGCCTGATTATAACGAAGTAACTGATCAAAAACTTTTTCATTCAATTCAACTGCTGCCGCTTTACATTCCACCATCATCCAGGGTTTATGATCTTTATCATATACAAGAATATCAAACCGTTTTTTCATCTCGCCCAGCATTATTTCCTTTTCAACTGCAATCAGTGATGCAGGATAATTAGAACCCTGAATCAATACCTGAATAAAATTTTGCCGCACCCATTCTTCGGGAGTAAGTGCAATCCATTTTTTGCGTAATAAATCAAGAATAATTTCTTTGCCATTTTCTTTTTTAATATTAAAAACCGGCTCAGGATAATTTATTAAAATCATAGTTCAAAACTAATTGATTAAATTCGCTGATAAGGAGATTTAATTATGAAAACAAAAGAAGAAATAGTTCAAAACTGGCTGCCCCGCTACACGGGTGAAAAATTAGAAAATTTTGGAGAATATATTTTGCTTACCAACTTCAGCAATTATGTTTCTTTGTTTGCAAAATGGAATAATGTAAAAGTGATCGGTGCAGATAAACCCATGCAATGCGCCACTGCAGAAAATATTTCTATAATCAATTTCGGAATGGGAAGCCCGACAGCTGCTACCGTAATGGATTTGTTAAGTGCTATCACTCCCAAGGCTGCATTGTTCCTTGGCAAATGCGGTGGTTTAAAAAAAAGAAATAAACTGGGTGATCTGATTTTGCCGATTGCTGCTATACGTGGCGAGGGTACAAGTAATGATTATTTCCCGGCTGAAGTACCTGCCTTACCTGCGTTTGCTTTGCAAAAAGCCGTCTCTACCACAATTCGTGATTACGAAGTTGATTACTGGACTGGTACCGTTTATACAACCACCCGCCGGGTGTGGGAACATGATGAACAATTTAAAGAATATCTTTTAAAGATAAGAGCTTATGCTATTGACATGGAGACAGCAACAATTTTCACCGTTGGTTTTTTTAATAAAATTCCAACCGGTGCTCTCCTACTTGTAAGCGATCAGCCCATGGTACCCGAAGGTGTAAAGACAGCAGCCAGCGACTCCAAAGTAACCTCTTCGTTTGTTGAGACACATTTAAAAATTGGAATCGATTCATTGAAACAACTGATGAATGATGGAATGACTGTACGGCATTTGAAATTTTAATTATAACTCTACATCCGTGACATAACCTGATTTTATCTGAATTCTTTGCTCCAAATAAAAAACCTTTCCATTGATTTCATTTCTGAAAATGAAAAAACAACTGCTGTTAAAAACATTTCATTTGATGTAAATAAAAATGAAATTGTAGCATTAGTTGGCGAATCGGGTTCTGGCAAATCTGTTACAGCATTATCCATACTACAACTCCTCCCCGCTCCGCCTGCAAAATATGTTGCCGGAGAAATTTTATTTACAGAAAATCAATCTGTAAACCTTTTACAGCTAAAACAAAAAGAATTACAAAAAATAAGAGGGAATAAAATTGCAATGATTTTTCAGGAGCCTATGACATCTTTAAATCCTGTTTTATCCTGTGGCAAGCAAGTGATGGAAGCGTTGCTTGCACATAAAAACATTTCTTCATCAGCTGCAAAAGAAAAAACAATTGAATGGTTCACAAAAGTCAAACTGCCTTCGCCCATTACAATATTCAATCGTTATCCGCATCAACTCAGTGGTGGACAAAAGCAACGGGTAATGATTGCAATGGCACTCTGCTGCCAACCTGCATTATTAATTTGCGATGAACCAACAACCGCTTTGGATGTAACAGTACAAAAAACAATTCTTAGCCTTATAAAAGAATTACAAGTGCAAAACAATATGGGTGTAATATTTATTACACACGATTTAGGGGTGGTTGCAGAAATTGCAGACCGTGCTGTTATTTTATACAAAGGAGAAATTGTAGAACAGAATACAGTTAAATCTATTTTTCTAAATCCATCGCATCCCTATACAAAAGGATTAATTGCCTGCCGGCCATTGAATCATAAGAAGGGAGACCGGTTACCTGTTGTAAGTGATTTTTTAGATCCTGGAATTAACGATACTAAAGTCCGGAATACAAAATTCGGAATTAGCAACTCTACAGAACAATTAAACACGACTCAAGTTTCAAACACCAATTCCCAATTCCGAATTCCGAATTCACAATCAAAAATCCTTGAGGTACAAAATTTAAGTGTTCATTTTCCGAGTCGAAAATCTTTTTTTGGAAAACCTCTTGAATACATAAAAGCGGTTGACGATATAAGCTTTGAAGTTAACAAAGGTGAAACACTTGGATTAGTTGGTGAAAGTGGCTGTGGTAAAACAACACTCGGAAGAACTTTGTTACGATTAATAGAACCCAAATCCGGAAAAATTATATTCAATGGAAAAGATTTAACTGCAATTCCATCGGTTGATTTAAAAAAAGTGAGAAAAGAAATGCAGATTATTTTTCAGGATCCCTATTCATCACTCAACCCAAGAATTTCGATTGGTGATGCAATCATGGAACCTATGACCGTACATAAGATGTATAAAAATAGTAAACAGCGGAAAGAGAAAATGGTTGACTTATTGGAAAATGTAAATCTCGATTCAAATTTTATAAACCGATACCCGCATGAGTTTAGTGGTGGTCAGCGGCAACGTATTGTTATTGCACGGGCATTGGCACTCAATCCCTCCTTTCTTATTTGTGATGAATCGGTTTCTGCCCTGGATGTAAGTATACAAGCCCAGGTATTAAATCTGTTGAATGATTTAAAAAAGAAATTTGACTATTCCATTATTTTTATATCACATGATCTATCGGTGGTACGTTATATGAGTGATCGCATTTTGGTTATGTACAAAGGAAAAATAGAAGAAAGCGGATTTTCAGAAGATATTTATCTAAACCCAAAATCGGAATACACACGACAGTTAATTGCTTCGGTGCCGAAAGGGGTTATTGCTAGTTTCTCAATTTGAAATTTAATTTAAGTAATCAATCCCTATGAGTATTGTCATTCCGAAGCTCTATGATGAATCTATAGCGGAAATGATTATTTAATGGCTTAAATAAAAAAATATTTCTCCTATTCAATGTTTTTGAGATGCCTCTCCGCCGTTGGCGGACTCGGAAAGACAAGTCACAAATGAAGTGATGTTATTCTATTTTGTTGATGGTTTTCAATAACCCTAATCAAGTGCCTTATACCGAATTGAAATAATAAATAATCCAACTCTTACTCTGTCGGTATAATACCATCTATGATTTCAACGTAGTCCGCTGGACTACTTATAAAATCAAGATGGTATTACTGCTTTTTCCAATACCCCCCGTCTTCATCACTGCTATAAAACTCAGCAGCACTTTTTCGTTTTGAATACAAAAGTTTTTTCAACATTTTATTGAGCTGCTCACTTAAAGGCTCATCATCATTAATTTTCGTTTCAGTAATCCGTGTAAAATCAAATTCGGCATTCGCTGTATAATCTCCAGGGTCAGAAAGTGGAGGATTTATTGAATATTTTTTCGATTCATTCCCGGTTTCAAACTCAAACTCATTTGCATTTTCAGGCACCAGTCCTACTGTGGCTATTTTCCAAAAGCCATCATCTTTTTTGGGCTTCACTTTAAAGAAATAAATAAATCCTTTTTTACTTTTATAATCTACCGGTAATTTTTCCAGATACAAGATGGAATCTGGTTTGTTATAATCATCTCCTTCTTCAAACAGGCGACTCTTGCCCAAATCAATATGTGTATTGAATGAAGCTGGGAATAATTCTTTCTTCTTCAATTCTTTTAATTCAGCATATAATTTATACCGGTAATCATCCATCCCTGCGAAATATTTTAATAATGTATCAGGTATTTCCAATTCATTTTTTAATAAAATGAGCATCGTACTAAACTTTATTTGTTTGTCATTAGAATTTAACACCTGAGTTATCAGCGGTAATATAGCAGCATTTGTTTCCCTGAAAGGCAATAAAAGTTTTACGTAGCTTATTAAATTCTCATTCCCGTCATCCTTTTCATCCTGGTAATCCATCATTGCTGCCGGATCTTCATTCTTACTTATCGCTTTTTCTATCTGCTTTTTCTTTTCGGCAATTGCTTGTTTTTTTAATGCCAGTTTAGCCTCAATAAAAAATTTATTGAAATACACTTCGTATTCCGTTGGTTTTATTAAATTACTATCCACCAGTTGCTCCAATAAATTCATCACCGGTTTTTCGTAATCATCAATAGTCATCAGAAGTAGTAAGTCGGACAAAATCGTTTTAGTAAGAAGAAGTGAATCAGAAAGCTCATCTATAAAATTTCCATTGAAATATCGATTTGAAAAAATATTATTCCCACTTCCGTAATAATTATAATCGATAGTACTATTGCCTGGATTTACATTGAGTACCGGTGGTTCAACAGTAATGATGTCCCTGAATATTTTAATGGCATACTCTGTTTTATGCTTAAGCAAACTTTCCAAAATAGTGTATTGCAATTCTACCGTGTCGCCGGCAGCGTAATATAATTCCTTTAAAAAATCTGTAGATTGCTTTGTATTTATTGCACTCAGTTTTTCTATCCAGATTTTTTTATAGTCCAAATATTTTTTCTTATCCCAGTTAAGTAATGCAATTGCTTTTTTAAAATCAGGGATATCCGCAGAATCAAAATCCATTCTTTCAATACTGCGATAGGCCCTTTTTTCAACTAAACTGTCTTCATCAAACAAATCTGTAAAGAAAAGTTTTGATTTTTTTTCATACGGGTTTATTCCTTTCATCGTATCAGCCGGAGAATACGTTTCAAAGAAATTTTTAATAAAATCACTTGGCCTAGTCAGTGTATCGCACTGTGTCATCAGGGAAAAGCCAATCCCATTTTTGTAAAACGATTTTACCCAAAGCATTCGACTGCTGCCGGTATCAGAAATTTGAAATTCCCAGGATATCATTTTCTCCATAGACTTCGTTGATATTGAATCCGGCATTTTTTTCATTCGTACAATCCATCCGCTATCGCCTCCATAAAAAATTGCATTCCCTTTTCTAAAAGAAATGGTGTCCTTTAAATACGTGTACTTTGAGTTTTTAAAAAAAGAAACATAAATTTTTTCACCGGTTGAATCGCTGCTGATAATTTTATTCCGGTATAGCCCTTCTTCTAATTTTCCTTTTTCTGTTTCATCGTCTTCATCGTTAGTACCGCCATAGAATTTATACTCGGGC
>JANPEU010000025.1:0-2451 GCA_031423175.1 Bacteroidota bacterium | reverse complement strand
CATCCAAAATAAATTTTCGACTTATATTTCCAAACCTGAAAAACATTAAATCACAAAAATTAATGATACATATAATGCCGGTTAAAAAAATTCCTGACTGGCATCCCGGTAAGGGACAACATGCCTGGTGTTTCATTGATGAAATTAAAGTATATTGAAAAGTTGAACAGAAGTAAAAACATATTATTTAATATAACATTCGCTGCTAACTGCTTACTTGTATTCTTATTATTATTTGAAAGCAGGATTCTGTTACCCCCCTGGCTTCAAGTAGGTGGTCGTATGCACCCGTTGGTTTTACATTTCCCTATTGTATTTATTGTTCTGTATGTATTCTGGGTTTTCTTTTTTCAAAATAAAATTGCCCCGCGAGAAACAGCTTTAAATATTGGTGAATGGCTATTACTTCTTTCTGCACTTTCTTCAGTTTTTACTGCATTGATGGGTTTGTTTTTATCAAGAGAAGATGGTTATGATGCAGAAACAATACGCTGGCACAAATGGAGCGGAGTGGGAGTTACATTATTAATGCTTTTATGGTATAGTTTTAGAAACAGATTAGTTAAAACAAAAACAGGTGTAGCCGCAGTAACGTTGGTTTCTTTTGCTGCAATCATTTTTACCGGTCATCAGGGGGCAGATATTTCACATGGTCAAAATTTTTTATTGGCACCAATTCTGCCTGAAAAAAAACAACAGCAAATTTTATTGGAAGATGCAGAAGTATTTGCACATATGGTAAAGCCTATTCTGCAATCAAAATGTATTAGCTGCCACAACGATAAAAAAGCAAAGGGTGAGTTAATAATGGAAACAGAAGAGCTGCTACTGAAAGGCGGCAAGACGGGTAAATTATGGGATAGCACAGAGGCAGATTTTGGATTGATGCTGAAAAGAATTCATCTGCCGCTTGAAACAAAAAAACATATGCCGCCACAGGGTAAACCTCAATTAACAGATGATGATATAACTATTTTAAGTAACTGGATAAAAAAGGGTGCTGATTTTAAAATTAAAGTAGCTCAGCTGGAAGCAAACAATGAATTGAGAAAAATTGCCGAAAGGAATTTTAGTACTGTTGAAACGGATGATTATGATTTTGCAGCCGTTGATGAAAGCAAGGTTCAGTCGCTGAATAATAATTACAGAATCATTTTCCCGTTATCCAAAGGTTCGCCTGCGTTAGGTGCCGAGTTTTTTAGTGTTACTCAATTTAACTCAGATGGGCTAAAAGATTTATTGGCAGTAAAACAACAACTGGTTTCTCTTTCCCTGAATAAAATGCCTGTAAAAGATGATGACCTTAAAATAATTGGCCAGTTTACTAACCTTAGAAAATTAAATCTCTCATTTACCAATATCACCGGTGCCACTATCAGTGAATTAAGCAGACTTAAAGAATTAAAACAACTTTCTTTATCCGGTACCGGAATAAAGGCAGAAACATTAAAGAATCTTTCTTCACTAAAACAACTCACTAAACTTTTTATATGGAGTACTGGCTTAAAGGAAAATGAAATAGCTCAATTAAAACAAAACAATAAAAATATTATTATAGAAACAGGCTTCCGTGGCGATACACTAACGCTAAAGCTAACGCCGCCTATTTTAGAAAACGAAGAACAAATAATAACTAAACCGATTGCCCTTAAACTAAAACATTATGTCAATGGCGTTACCATACGTTACACTTTTGATGGCACAGAACCCGATAGTATTAATTCTCCGGTATATAAAAAAGACCTTACCATCAGTAGCAATATTCAATTAAAAACAAAGGCTTTCAAGCCGGGTTGGTATAGCAGTGATGTTGCAGAAAATTATTTTTTTGCCGCAAAGTTTAAACCCGATTCTGTAATTCACTTAATGCCTCCCGATGAACAATATAAAGATGCAAAGAATAAAACACTGATTGATCTTGCAAAAGGTGATAATAATTTCCGCAGTGGTAAATGGGTTGCCTTCCGTCAAAACAAAATGGAGGCTTTATTGGTATTGACTCAGCCTTCTGCTGTTTCAAGTGTTACCATAAGTACTTTAGTAGATATCGGTGCTTATCTTATGCCGCCTCAATCTATTGAAATATGGGGTGGCGATAATCCAAAACAATTAAAACTATTGAACCGCTTTATACCAGAGCAGCCAACGATGGTTAAAGCGTCGTATCAAAAGGGATATGATGTAAAATTCAATCCTGCTACTGTTAAGTACATCAAAGTAATTGCGAATACTATTTCAAAATTACCGCCATGGCATCCGGGCAAAGGTGATAAGGCCTGGATTTTTACAGATGAAATTTTTATTAACTAAGAATCAGATCGATTCTTTCAGATGTTCCATTCCCTGTTCGGGCTTAGCTCCTTTTACAGTTGCAAAAAAACGAATGATATGTTTAAAGTCTGCCGCTTCATCCTCTGAAGGATAAAAAGGTTCAGCAACAATCACTTCTTT
>JANPEU010000024.1:0-4052 GCA_031423175.1 Bacteroidota bacterium | reverse complement strand
CGCTGCGTACCATTGGTTGCTTTGCCACCCGCCACTTCCATAATAAAAGCAAACGGATTACATTCATACAACAAACGCAATTTGCCTTTTGGTTTATCGGTGGTAGCGGGATACATAAATATTCCTCCCTTAATCAAATTGCGATGTACATCCGATACCATACTACCAATATATCGTTGTGTATATGGACCTCCATCTTCTTTTGTTTTATGCTGGCAGAGGTCAATATATTTTTTAACCCCTTTATTATAAAGAAAAAAATTGCCATGATTTACTGAATATATTTTTCCATTTTCAGGGCATTTAATATCGGGATGACTTAAACAAAATTCTCCGATGGAAGGATCCAAAGTAAAACCGTTCACACCACGCCTTGTTGCATAAACCAACATTGTACTGGAACCATAAACAATATACCCGGCTGCCACCTGCTCGGTACCCGGTTGTAAAAAATCTTCAAGGACAACCATTGTTCCTTTTAGCGATTTTCTACGATAAACTGCGAAAATGGTACCGATAGAAACATTCACATCTATATTCCCACTTCCATCAAGAGGATCAAAAAGACATACATATTTTGAATTGCAGCTTACCTCATCATCAAAGGCAATAAAATCATCCAGCTCTTCACTTGCTATACCTGCGCAACTGATGCCATGTTTCAAAACACCCATAAATTGATTGTTGGCATATACATCCAGCTTTTTTACATCTTCGCCCTGAACATTTACACTTCCTACATCCCCGAGTATATCTACAAGCCCCGCTTTATTCACTTCTACATTTACACGTTTTGCAGCAAGACCAATATCACGAAGTAACCGGCTTAGTTCTCCTGTTGCCTGCGGAAACTGCCGAAGCTGGTTAATTGTAAATTCATCAAGGGTAAGAACATTGCGGTTAAAATTCATGCAGCAGATTTTTTAGTTATTCAAATGTAAGTGATTATTTTTTTTAAGCTGATTTGAATAGATAGGCTAATTCTTATTTTGATGTGCTATGAAAATATTTGAACCACATTAGGAACATAAGGCACATAGAAATACACACATAGATTTGTTTTGTTTTCTATGTGAAGCCCTATGTTTCTAAGTGCCTATTGTGGTTCAAAACTCGTTAACAGAATTTTAATGAACAATTCGTAATCAGAAATCGATAGCACCTCAAAATAAGAATTAGCCAATAGATATCGTTTTTTTTCTTTAAATTTTTTTATGATTACCTTGAAGTCCAATTTATTGAATCTAAAATCTAAAATAGTTATGCCACGTCCCGATTTAACAAGAGTGCCTCAATTTTATTACAAGTATATCAGTTTGGTAAAAGAAGATGATTTATTAAATGCTTTTGCAAATGAAACAAAAAATCTATTCCAGTTTCTAGATTCTATTCCTGAATCCAAAAAGGATTATGCTTATTCACCGGGTAAGTGGACTTTGAAAGAATTGCTTCAGCATATGATTGACTCAGAAAGAGTGTTTGCTTATCGTGCATTATCTTTTTCCAGGAAAGATTCAAACAAACTTCCTGGCTTTGAAGAAAAAGATTGGGCAATTGCATCTAACAGTGCTGGCCGAAACTGGAATGATTTAATTGAAGAATTTAAAACAGTGAGAAAATCTACAGAATATCTTTTTGCTTCCTTCAATGAAGAGCAATTAAATGCTGAAGGGTTTGCAAACAACAATTCAATTTATGTAATGGCAATTGGATTTATTTGCGTGGGTCATGCCAATCACCATATTGGAATTATAAAAGAAAGATACTTATAAACAAGAAAGCCGGAAAAAATCCGGCTTTCTAAAATTACTATTCAAAAAAATTAAAACGCTTTTTTCTTTTCTTCTGCCGGAATTTTACCCTGCACAATATTTTCCTGCCGCACCATATCATTCATTACTTTAACAGCCTGATCCAGGTAAATATCTTTCTTCAAGTTCTTTAACCAATTGTTAAACCGGTCTTGTTTACCTTTATCTGCACCATATTTATTTACTTCCGTGGATAGTGCCTGCACATCTAATTCATTTTGCAACTTTAGTAAATTTTCCATTTGCTTATAGGTTGCCGTAATCATCTTTCTTTCTTTCCGGTACTTAACAATGTTTAATGAATAGTCTTTGTCATTTTGCTTTGAAAGCCATTCTGAATTTTCTTTAATCAACCGGAAGCTTACATTATTCTCCAAACGTTGATTACTTAATTGCTGCAACGCTTTTACATCAAAAGGAGAATTGGTATTTAAATATTGTGCTTTTGTAATTTCATCCCAGGGCAATGCCTGCTCTTCATCTTTCTCACGAACTTTAAGATATTCAAGATTGTCGGGTAATACAATATCAGAAAAAACGCCTTTGAGCTGAGTGGAACCTCCATTGATACGATAATATTTTTGCAAGGTTAACTTTACAGTTCCCAATTCAGAATTAGAAGATGAAAACCCATTTTCCGGATCCAATCCAATATTCCTTTGCACCGTTCCTTTACCATAAGTGGATGTACTACCAATAATAACACCTCGACCATAATCTTGTATAGCCGCAGCAAATATTTCTGACGCAGATGCACTAAACTCATTTACCATAACGGCAAGTGGCCCGGTATAAAGCACTGAACGATCTTTATCATTCAATACAGTGGGTTTACTGTTTCTATCTTTTACCTGAACAATAGGTCCATCGTTAATAAACAAACCGGCCATCTGCACTACTTCATTCAGATAACCACCACCATTGTTTCTTAAATCAATAACAATTCCATCTACTTTTTCTTCTTTTAGTTTAATAACTTCTTTTGCAACGTCCACATAGCTTCTGTTTCCATTTGGGTTTTCAAAGTCAGCATAAAACTCGGGAAGATAAATAAAGCCGATTTTAGAACCGTTATTATTAATCACTGCGCTTCTTGCAAAAGTTTCGTCCTGTATTATCTCATCTCGTATTAATGAAACTGTTTTTACTGTACCATCCTGTTTTTTCAATGTCAATCGAACCTCCGTACCTTTTTTTCCGCGAATCACTTTTACTGCATCTGTTACAGAAAATCCGGCAAGCTCTGTTGGTTCAGCTTTTCCTTCTGCTACTTTAATTACTACATCGCCTACCAGTATTTCACCACTTTTCCAGGCAGGGCTTCCGCTTATCAATGTGTTTACTTTAATATTTCCATCGTCATAAATTAAAGATGCGCCAATGCCATAAAAACGGCCACTCATTTCTTCATCAAAATATCTTTTATCAACCGGAGGAAAAAACTCGGTGTGAGGATCAAATGTTGTGGTAATTGCATTTACATATAAATTAAATTTATCATCATCAGAAAATTTTAAACGATAGCGTTCAAAAGACCGATCCATAATTTTTTTCACTCTGTCTCTTGCTTCTTTTTCCAATTCTTCATCGCTCTTTACTACAAATCCTTCAACACCTTTATTTTTTTCGCGGTTATCAACTAAATCCACATACCGCTCAAGGGTCATATATTTTATTTTTTTTCTCCATCTCTCTTTTACTTCAGCTGCATTGGCAGCATAATTTAATTTGTCACCATCCAACACCACATTTTCATCGGCAGTAAATACAAAAGGTTTAGAAAGAAATTCATTTGTCATCAATACTGCTTCTTCTACCCGCTTGTTAAATAATTGACCGGCAGTCAACGAAAATTCTACCGGGCTACCTTTTATTTCATCATCCACCTTTGTTTCAAATTTTTTCAAGGCATCTGCATCACTTTGCAGAAAGAATGTTTTTTCCTGATCTAAATCGCCAAGAAATTTTTTATATACTTTTTTTGAAAACCCATCATTAATATCCTGTGGGTTAAAATGTCCCTGAGTTAGTAATTCACCAACGAGTTTTAGTATTTTTTCATATTTACCGGGCGGTTTAGTATTGATAGTTCCAAGCGATCGAAAAGCGAGAAATGATCCGGCTGCAAAAATTAAAAGTACAATGGGTAGTCTTTTCATATTAGTAAGATATTTTATAGCTTTTAGCATGACCCAAAAATAACGTAAAAAGAATGCTTTTCTTGCCTTGTCAGGCTTTTAA
>JANPEU010000023.1:0-1983 GCA_031423175.1 Bacteroidota bacterium | reverse complement strand
AAAACAAATTCTAAAGTGGATAGTTTGTTTGGCGAATGGCTGGAAAATAATCAGGCAGTTACATTTACTCCTTACAATACGGTTCATAGCAGGGTTCGGTTAGCTTTTACACCACAGCAAAAAAATTTACTTGAGACATTGGAGAAAATAATTTTGGGTTCTAAGTGGCCAACTTTTTATGTGGAATGGAAAAAAGGAATACCCGGATTTTTTAAAAGCACAATCAATTTTGATTATTTGGAATTTGGTATCGAGCAGGAATTGAAATTGGGGATAACGGGTATTTCAAAATACAAAATAATCAGCGGGAGTTTTTTAAATAAAAAAGATCTTCGGTTGGTTGATTATAAATTTCAACGACGCGGCGATCCATTATTTTTTATGAATCCGGAAGAAGCTTTCCAGTCATTGGATTCAACTTTCCCGGTGTTCAAACGTTTTTATCAGGCACATTATCTACATGAGTTCAATGGAGCTTTATTAAATAAAATTCCATTTCTCAAAAAATTGCAACTAAGGGAAATTGCAGGTGGCGGCTTTTTGATTGCCCCGGAAAGAAATTTGCGTTATGCAGAATTGTTTACCGGTGTGGAAAGAATATTCAAATGGCCATTTAACCCCACTTATAAATTTAAAATTGGTGTATATATTATCGGCGCTGCTGCTAATAAATATAATAGCCCATTCCAGTTTAAAATTGGTGTATCCAGTTGGGATAAACGAAGGAATAAATGGATTTAATTCGATATGCCATATCTCGCAGGTATGGCATATTTCGTATGAGATAAATCAGGCTACGTGTTGTTTTTTATCAGCAAGTTTTTATTTCGATGCTTTATTTTTACTTTATGGAAAATCCAATGCCTTTAAAAAGAAGTAAAGAACTCTCGCCGCTTAGCCGCGAGCATCATGATGGCTTGCAGTTTGTTTGGAAACTCCGACAAGGGTTGGAAAATAAAACTACAATGGGTAAGCTAAAAGAGTTTACAATTTTTTATTGGCAGCAGCATATCAAACCACATTTTTTTCATGAGGAGCAGGTATTATCAAAATTTATTCCGGAAGACAATGTCTTGTTGAAACAAATGCGGGATGAACACGAGATGATACGTGAATTGATTTTGCAATTGGGTCAGGATAGTTCTGCAGCAACTTTTTCTACACTTGCAGATATTATATACAAACATATCCGTTTTGAAGAACGTGAATTATTTCAATGGGTGGAAGAGCATCTTACAAAGGACCAACTGGAAGAAATTTACAGTGAGCTAGAAGCACATCCTCTTTGTGGCTCGGATTGGACGGATGAGTTTTGGTTGCGGAAGTAATTATAGATATGCCATACCTCGCAGGTATAGAATATCAATTAATGAAAATTTCAAATAATATATAGGATTTCTTCTTTGTCTGATAATGATGTAGCCTTTTGTTTAATCAACAAGTTTGCCGGAAATATTACATCTTCATTTCTACCCCAATATATATTTCCATTTTTAATAATGAATTTTCTGAATCGTTGAGGGTCTAAATATTTCAAATTTTCTCCTTTGACATATTTATTGAAAAGGGGCAGGAAATTTACCAGAGTACTTAGTCTCATTCCGGCAGAAGTAAAAGACAAAAGGATTTTGTAGTCATTTAAATATTTTGCCGAAGTGAGAATTACATTTTTTTGTTCAGCTTTTTTATGACTACGTCGTACTTTACCTTTTTGTGATATATGAATACCGTTTCCCATTTATCTATTATTTGTTTATAATAAGTTTTTAAAAAAATAGCAACTTCATTTGCTTAAGATACACTGAGAGGCTCTTTCCCTTTTACTTTTTTGAACACTAAAGTTACATCATCTCCTGAAATTTGAAACTCTACTTTTATTTCCCTGTTCTGAATTTGAACATGTACATGAATTGGGAGATTGTCATTTGTATAAAAACGAATGATATAGCTGAGGTATTGAAATATCTTTGGCATAAATGATTA
>JANPEU010000022.1:0-2965 GCA_031423175.1 Bacteroidota bacterium | reverse complement strand
CTGTAATTGGGTTTGATATAAGTGAAAAGAGAATTGAAATGATGCGCAACAACATTGACCCAAGCAATGAGTTAGCGGCATCTTCTTTTGAAGGATGCGATATTACATTCACAAATTCATTGGATGTTTTAAAAGAAGCCAGGTTTTTTATTGTTGCAGTTCCAACACCTGTTGATGGTCAGAATGTACCAGACCTTACTCCGGTAAAAAAAGCTTCTGAAACGGTTGGTAAGGTTATTAAAAAAGGCGACTATGTGGTTTTTGAATCAACCGTATATCCAGGTTGTACTGAAGAAGATTGTTTGCCAATCCTTGAAAAACTTTCAGACTTGAAGAATAGGATTGACTTTAAATTGGGTTATTCACCGGAACGAATTAATCCGGGTGATAAGAATCATACCCTTTCATCTATTATTAAAGTAGTATCGGGTTGTGATGCAGAATCGTTGGATCAAATTGCAAAAGTGTATGAGTTGGTGGTAGCCGCAGGTGTTCATCGTGCTTCATCTATTAAAGTAGCAGAAGCCGCAAAAATTATTGAAAACACACAACGTGATTTGAATATTGCATTGATGAATGAACTCTCTATTATTTTTAATATGATGGGCATCAACACCTATGAAGTATTGGAAGCTGCGGGTACAAAATGGAACTTTTTAAAATTTCAACCCGGACTTGTTGGCGGGCATTGTATAGGCGTAGATCCCTACTATCTTACTTACAAAGCCAATAAATTGGGGTATGATGCAGAAGTAATACTTGCCGGAAGAAATATAAATGATAACATGGCAAATTATGTTGCCAAAAGCGTTGTCCAGCATTTAATAAAAAATGCAGGGGATATAAAAAAGACAAAAGTGCTGGTGATGGGTGCCACATTTAAGGAAAATGTGAGTGACATCCGAAATTCAAAAGTGGCAGATGTAGTGAAGGCATTGCAATCCTATTCTGTAAATGTGGAAGTACAAGACCCACATGCCGATTCGGAGGAACTAAAACATGAATACGGTTTTGGATTAACTGCTAAAATTGCAGATGATTATGATGCCGTGATAATAACCGTGCCGCATAATGATTACAAAGATTTGGATGAAAAATATTTTTCAGGTATTACAAAGGAAAATGCTTTGATTGCCGACCTGAAAGGTATTTACCGGAATAAATTTTCAAACCTTAACTACTGGAGTTTATAAAATGGCATTTTCAAATACATACATAAAGGGTTTATTGCTATTTGAACCACAGGTTTTGGAAGATAGCCGGGGTTATTTTTTTGAATCCTATAATGAAAAATCATTTAAAGAACATGGGATTAATTTTCGCTGGGTTCAGGATAATCAGTCATCATCCAATTATGGTGTAATCCGCGGATTGCATTATCAACTCAATCCCAATGCGCAAATAAAATTAGTTAGAGTATTGAGTGGTGCAATTCTGGATGTGGTGGTTGATATCCGAAAAAAATCCGAAACATATGGTAAGCATTATTCCATTGAACTCTCAGCTGCAAATAAGAAACAACTTTTTATACCTGCCGGTTTTGCCCATGGATTTTCAGTACTAAGTGAAAAAGCAGAAGTACTTTATAAATGCAATGAATTTTATAATAAAGAAAGAGAAGCGGGAATTTATTATAATGATCCGGGTTTAAATATAGACTGGAAGATTGATGCCGGAAAAGAAATTATTTCAGAGAAGGATAAAACACTCCCGTTACTTGCAGGGTGTAAAAATAATTTTGAATAAAAAAATTGATGGATACGTCAATTAAAATATTAGTAACAGGTGCAAACGGCCAGCTTGGAAAAGAATTAAAAGTATTAGTTACTTCATTTCCTCATTTTGAATTTGTTTTTTTATCAAAAACAGATTTACCGATTCATCATTTTGAAATGGTGAGAGATTATTTTAAAATTTACAAACCCTCATTTCTTATAAATTGTGCAGCATATACCGCTGTTGATCGTGCCGAACAGGAAAAAGATTTAGCAATGCAGGTGAATGCGGAGTCTGTTGGTGTGCTAGCTGCAATATGTAAAGAGAACGACTGCAGATTTATTCATATATCCACTGATTATGTTTTTGATGGAACGGCAACAACTCCTTATAGCGAAGATTCACCCGTGAACCCTCAATCTGTTTATGGCGCATCAAAACTGGAAGGTGAGAAGCAGGCAAGGCAATTCAATCCAGATTCATTAATCATACGTACTTCCTGGCTGTATAGCGAGTTTGGAAAAAATTTTGTAAGGACTATGATGAAGTTGATGAATGAAAAAAAGGAGATCAATGTTGTAAACGATCAGATTGGTTCACCAACCTATGCGGCTGACCTGGCAGAAACGATACTCATGATAATCGATAAATCAACATTGAAAAATGCAAATTGGAAGCCAGGAATTTTTCATTTTTCGAATAGAGGTATTATTAGTTGGTATGAATTTGCAATTGCTATAAAAAATTTTTCCGGAAGTGATTGTATTGTTCACCCAGTATCTTCTTTGCTTTTTACTTCGAAAGTTAAAAGGCCAGCCTGGTCGGTGATGCGTACAAAAAAAATTGAAAGTGCTTTTGAAATAAAAATTAAAGATTGGCAAGATTCTTTAAAAAAATGTATTGAGAAAATTCAAGGTGTAAACTTAAATTAACGAGTTACAGATTAATTGCATGTGATTGTATAAATATTTTTTTTAATGTAGAAATGGTATAATAAAAAAAGCCCTCCAATAGAAATTGGAGGACATTTAATCAAAAACCATTAACCATTAAACCTTATCTTATGAAAATAAGAATACTAAAGTCGTTAATTTTTTAACAGTAACAATTTTTTTTCTTGATATTTTATCACAAATGCGTCACATTTTAAAATTGGGATTGGATATCATTAAAAAGTGGATATAAAAACTAATCACTTTTCATTGGGCTACATGTATTTATATATTAAATACATTTTTATTCAACTATA
>JANPEU010000021.1:0-1726 GCA_031423175.1 Bacteroidota bacterium | reverse complement strand
AATATTTTTTGAAAGCATGTGATGCTTTTATTACGATGAGTGAAAAAGTGCTAAGTGATCTGAGAATTTTCGAAGAAGAAAAACCAGCACAATTAGTGCAACACCCATTGTATGATAATTTTGGTGAAATAATTTCTAAAGAAGAAGCCCGTAAGGAATTAGGAATTGGAAACAAGGAATTAGTAATTCTCTTTTTCGGTTTTATCCGAAAGTATAAAGGTTTGGATTTGCTTTTAGAAGCGATGAAAATTTTGAAAGAAAATTGGCCAATTACGAATTCCCATTTGCCAATCCCCAAACTACTCATCGCCGGTGAGTTTTATGAAGATGCTAAACAATACCATGATCTGATAGATAAGCTCGGTATAATAGATCAACTGATTCTTAAAACTGATTTTATCCCTGACAGCGAAGTGAAATATTATCTCTGTGCTGCTGATGCAGTAATACAACCCTACCGCAACGCAACACAAAGTGGCGTTACTCCCCTTGCCTATCATTTTGAAAAACCAATGGTAGTTACCAATGTTGGCGGCTTACCTTCTTTAGTACCCGATGGAAAAGTGGGCATTGTAACGGAACCAAATCCGCAAGCTATAGCAGAAGGCATAGTAAAATTCTATCAATTAGGTGAAGATTATTTTATTCCGAATTTACGGAGCGAAAAAGAAAAATACTCCTGGGCAAATCTTTCAGAAGCCGTTCAGAAATTAGCCGGATAATTTAATTACCTTTGAAATATGAGTACAGCAGAAATATTAAAAGAATTAAATCATCTTTCAATAAATGAAAAGCTTTTCATTATTGAGAAGACTATTAAAGATATTTTAAAGTACAACAATGTACAGCAGCTGACCGTTGCTTCTGAGGCAATGGAAAATGATTACAAAACAAATAACGAACTCACAGCGTTTTCAAACCTTGATATGGAAGATTTCTATGAAACAAAATGAAATCTGGCTAATCAATCTTGACCCCACTATCGGTGCGGAAATAAAAAAAACAAGGCCTGCAGTTATTGTGAATGATAACGCATTGGGCAAATTACCTCTAAAAATAATTGTGCCAATAACAGATTGGAAAGAAAACTACACAATTGCTCCCTGGATGATTCGCCTCGTCCCCGATAATGAAAACGGACTGAGTAAACTTTCCTCTGTTGATTGTTTTCAGATACGTAGTGTAAGCCATGAAAGATTTGTAAAAAGAATCGGAATAGTTAATGATCACATTGCAGATAAAATTAAAATTGCTTTATCCAAAGTCTTTTCAATTTATCCATGATTTACAGAAGCAAAGCTCCCCTCAGAATTGGTTTAGCCGGTGGCGGTACGGATGTAAGTCCTTATTGCGATTTATATGGCGGTGCAATTTTAAATGCAACGATTTCTTTATTTGCAAACGCATGCATAGAACCGCTACAAGAAAACAAAATCATCTTGCATGCTTCCGACAGAAATGAATCGGAAGAATTTGATTTTGCAAATGAGTTACCACTTAATGGAAAATTAGATTTACTCAAAGGTGTTTATAATCGCATTCAAAAAGATTATTCTATGATTAAAAGTGGTTTTCGGCTTTCCACTTTTGTGGATGCACCGGCAGGCTCAGGCTTAGGCACTTCCTCAACATTAGTGGTTTCAATTATTGGCGCCTTTACTGAAATGCTTCGCTTGCCAATGGGTGAATATGATATGGCTCAATATGCGTATGACATTGAAAGAAA
>JANPEU010000020.1:0-1651 GCA_031423175.1 Bacteroidota bacterium | reverse complement strand
AATGCTTCTTTCATCCGATGTGCCTGTTGTTTTAACAGGTGCATCGCATCAATGCTTTTTTCTTTTTTATCTGTTACGTTTTTTGATTGTTGTTCTATAATTTTTCCTGAATCACGGGTCGTAGCTGTATAATACAACAATAAATTATTTTCTAATTCAAACAAATATTGTTGTTTGATGCGCAGGGGATTCACCACTACTTTATCATCTTTAAAAAACTCCATGAAGTTTACACCTCCAAATGTTGCAGCATATTGATCCTGTCTTCCACCCGCCAGATTCAAATCTTTTCTTTCAATGTCATACGCATATTGAGCCATATCATATTCACCCATTGGCAAGCGAAGCATTTCAGTAAAGGCGCCAATAATTGAAACCACTAATGTTGAGGAAGTGCCTAAGCCTGAACCGGCCGGCGCATCTACAAAAGTGGAAAGCCGAAAACCGCTTTTAATTATAGGATAATCTTTTTGAATGCGGTTATAAACACCTTTTAATAAATCTAATTTTCCATTTAGTGGTAACTCATTTGCAAAATCAAATTCTTCCGATTCATTTCTGTCGGAAGCATGCAGGATAATTTTGTTTTCCTGTAGCGGTTCTATGCATGCGTTTGCAAATAAAGAAATAGTTGCATTTAAAATTGCTCCGCCATATAAATCGCAATAAGGACTTACATCGGTACCGCCACCGGCTAAACCAATACGAAGGGGAGCTTTGCTTCTGTAAATCATTTAATTAATTATAAGTCTTTTGAAAACAAAGTTAGTTCTTCATTTGTTCTGTATTCATTTTCCATAACACCAGCAGCAATGCTTAGTTGAAGTTCATTGGAACATTTCAAATCATCTATAATTGTCTTTACAATAATAAAAAGTTTTTCATTCAACGAAAGCTTATTTAATTCTATCAACAATTGTTTATTATTCATAATTTTAAAGGTAATTAAATTATTGAGCTAATTTCTGTATTGAATTTGTGAGATTGCCCCAAGAATATTTAGTCTTTTCATTTCGAAGATGCGGAATAAAATAATCTTCTCCTAATTGATAGAATTTTAAAATGCCATCTGCGATGGCTTGCGGATTTGCTTCTACCACGATACCCACTTTTCCATCGGGCACTAAAGAAGGTAAGCCACCAACATTGGTAACCACCATTGGTTTTTCAAAATGATAGGCAAGGGGAGTAACACCACTTTGTGTTGCATTGCGGTAGGGTTGTATTACTGCATCTGCAGCGCAGAGATAATATTTTACTTCGCTGTCAGGGATAAAATCAGTTTTAAGAATCAGTTGATCTTTGATACCTAGTTTATCAATTTGTTCATGGTATTGTTTTGCATCTTCATAAAATTCTCCTGCTACAAGCAGTTTGATGCCGGATTTCTTAATTCTTTCATCTGCCATAGCTTCAAGCAATAAATCCAATCCTTTATACTTTCGGATAAAACCAAAGAAGAGAATTATTAATTCTTCATTAATAATTATTAATTTCTTTCTTGCTTCAGCTTTAGAAATTATTTCACCAAAATTATCATACAATGGGTGTTGCACTAATTGTGCTGGTTTTTCTTCTTCGAAAATTCTCAGATCACTTAGCACTTTTTCACTCATCGTAATAAAAGCATCACATGCTTTCAAAAAATATT
>JANPEU010000019.1:0-2685 GCA_031423175.1 Bacteroidota bacterium | reverse complement strand
GCTCTACCAGATCTAGTTGAATAGAATGTGAACGTTCAGTAGATGAATTCCGAATATCAATAGCACCATATACTGGAAAAACATCGGCAAATGCAAGCCTTTCCATTTTTACATCTTCGTGTTGCTGTTGTTTAACGATATAGTTTAATGCAGCTTCAGTAAACCGCCATTCAACTGCTGGTTGTATGGCAGTAAACTGCTCTTTCACAACTTTATCGTAAAACAACAGCAACACGAGGATGTAAAAATGGAAAGACTTGCATTTGCAGATGTTTTTCCGGTATATGGTGCTATTGATATTCGGAATTCATCTACTGAACGTTCACATTCTATTCAACTCGACTTGGTAGAGCAGTTGCAGATGGCACGTAATGTTATTGTAAAAGCACAGGCAGACGCACCATTTCCTTTATTACAGGAAATAGAATTTAAATTAGATAAATTCATCGCATCAGCATCTGATGTTTTATTAAGTGATGAAGAATCTTCTATTCGTGAGTTTTTAGATAACCAGGTTCGTTCAATCTTTAATCATTTGCATAATACGCATCATTCTATCAGTAAGGAAGTAGAAAATTATTTTGCAGTATTAGATCCGCAACTGGGAGTTATTTATCATCATCGTAAAGATTATGAAAACAGTATTTCAAAAATAAATGATACCCTTGCCCGCTTTATAGATAAAGAAGAAGCAGCGGCGCAAAAAGTGTATCCGCACTATTTTGAAAGATATGTTACCGATGGTGTAGATTTTAATATTTATATGGGTCAATCGATTTCGCCACGAAAAAAATTTGATGAGATATACCTGCGCAATTTAAAAATGTGGCAACTGAGTATGATGATAAAAGCCGCAAGACTTACGCATAAATTAGAAGCACAACTCAGTCATCCGTTGCAAACAACACAATTAATTCTTTCACATGCACAATCACTATCCATAAGTTTTCGTACGGCAGAACGAAAATTTGATGTGGATGGCGCCTATAATGTTCGCTACGAAATAGTAAAAAAAAGAATAGATAAAGTACGAATAAAAGATACAAACGAACGACTAACTCAGCCCGGGAAAATTGCAATTGTTTACTCAACTGCAAAAGAAGCTGAAGAATATATGGAGTATATAGAATTTTTACAAAATCAAAATCTTTTAAAACCCGGAACAGAACATCATGATCTGGAAGAACTGCAGGGGGTGGTTGGGTTAAAAGCGTTAAGAGTTGATGTATTGTTTGAAGAAGTGAAACATGATCAAAAAATTGAATTGTCAACTACTACTTCACAACAATTGATTGGTAAAAATTAAATCTTTTAAATATCTGTATTGAAACTTCAAGATAGAATTTTCTTCTCATTCGCTATTGACAATTCACCTCCTCATACTTTTATATAAATTTTTTTCTTATCCATCCAGTAACAAATAAGCCACATAAAACTAATAACTGCTAAAGCAAAAAATAATGATCCTACTTCTGGGTTGTAGGGCAGTATATGAATAAATAACTTTTTATATAGAAAATTCCAGGGAGTCACTCCTTCTTCCAATTTTATTAACCCAAGGCCTTTTGGCAAAAAAGCACTCAATGCAAAAACAAACAACGCATTTTTCCCAAACACATCAAAGAACCTGCTCAGCCACCCTTTAATATTGTTAATCTCAATCATAAATATCATTACACCAATAACAAGTATTGCAAGGCCGGTTGTGAAAACTGTATACGAGCTTGTCCATATTTTTTTATTGATTGGAAAAACCATATTCCAACAGTAACCGGTAACTAGTAATGCAATACCAATAACAAACAAACCTGTCAGCATTTGATACGATCCAAAAAAACTGACTCCTGGTTTTTCGAAATCGGAATGTTGTTTAACAGAGGTCTTACTTTTTTTCTGAATATAATCGCCAACTAAATAACCAAATATTACCTGAACGATTGCAGGTATTGTGCTCATCAATCCTTCAGGATCGAAAGGAATACCTTCCCCTTTGTATAGGTGTGCAATTCCAATAATTTTTTTATCTATATCGGTACCAAACCAACCACTCATACTAAATGGATCAGATGGATTACCGGTAATACAAAGTATCCAGTACAGTAATAACAAAATTAAACTTGCTAAAAAGGCTTTACGGGGTTTTAAATAATAAATAATAACAGCCGCAAAAAAATAACAGAGTGCTATACGTTGTAGGACACCAAAAATCCGAACTCCGCTTTGCGGATTATTTGGATCAACCCAATTGCGAAATATCAATTCATCATCACTCCATTTTACAAAAGGAAACCAATTCAAAAACAATCCAATTAAAAAAATCAAGGCCGTTCTTTTCAAAATTTTTTTCCAAAAAGCGGCATCACTACCAGCTTCCAATTTCGGCATTACAAAAGAAAGTGCATTGCCAACAGCGAATAGAAAAAACGGAAATACCAGATCGGTTGGTGTCAATCCATGCCAGGGTGCATGTTCCAGGGGGTCAAAAATATGTGACCATGTTCCGGGGTTATTTACTAATATCATGAGGCAAACTGTAGCCCCGCGGAATACATCTAATGAATAATAACGCTGATTGGAAACCATGATATTTTTTTTAAATGTAACAAAACCCGTTGGCATAATGAATACAAAAGACCATTTTTGTAAAATGACAGGTAAAAATATTTTTATTCATCCCAGTTCTGT
>JANPEU010000018.1:0-5191 GCA_031423175.1 Bacteroidota bacterium | reverse complement strand
TGATTTTGGGTAACGCAGCGTTTGCCAGGGAACTGCTATTTCTGCATACCATCCTGAATCGGTACGGGTAGTTCGTACTTTCCATAAACCATCCCAGTCCAAATCGGTAAGTACATCATCAAAATTTAAAAGGTCACGTTGTACGCCATATGCATTGGTAGATAAAGCCATTGAGTTTCGCTGATCATTAAATCCATCAAATGACAAACCGATATGATCATGCTGACGGATATTAAAATCTCTTTTGAAATCTGTTGCTCGTATCGCCTTTTTACCTAATGAATCGTGGCAGAAAATTCCGAAATATAAATTTTGTTTGTTGTAAAGAATTTTTACATCGGTGGAAAAATGAGGTAATTGTCCTTGCAAAGGTTCTATCTGAATAAAACGAGAAGAGGAAATTGCCTGCCTCCATTCTTTTTCATCCAGATTTCCATCAATCTTTAAAGAACCATTAAAAGATGTGGCAATAATTTCTTTACGTAGCGTATCAGGCTTAAAGACATTCGCATCCTGTGCAACAGCGAAAATTGAAAAAAAGATAAAGAGTATAAAAATCAGTTTCATAAAAATGTAAGCCAAGATAGGAAAAGAAATATTTTTAGCTTTGATAAATTTATAAACGGCAACCAGAATTGGTCTCACAAAGTTAAGAAGCTGAATTTTCGGTCTGAATGTATCGTATCAAATAAATTTTTTCATACCCGGACAATAAAATATTTTAACTACAAGATTTATTTCTTTACCTTGAAATAAAAAAAATGGCTCAACCTCATCACCGCAAAAAGCACAAAGAACATCTTAAAAATTTTCAACATCGAAATGATCAATCCGATCGGATTGCAAAAAAAGGAAAATCAACTTTGCCGCTTGCAATTATTGGGGCCGTTGGCGGTTTGTTGCTTGTCTTATTTACCCTTGGCAATTCAATTCCTGCATTGATTGCCGGAGTAGTAATAGCAGGAGCAGCCGGTTATTTTATCGGACATCGGCTAGACAAATCTGTATAAATGAATTATTGTTCAAAGAGAACGGTACAGCTATATGGATTTAAAATAAAATTGGTAACTACATTTTCGGATTGTACGAACTGATTATTTACAATAAAAGATTTCATATTTTTTCCAGCAGTTACCGATTTCTTTTTATTGCTTCCATTAAAACAGATAAGAATTTTTTTCCAGGTATCCCCTGTTGCATTTCCATTTAATTCATAAATTACTGTACCTGGTTCTACATTTTCCCGAAAACGAATATTGGCTGCAATCTCCTTCCCTGTTTTCATTCTGAAGGCAGGATGATCTTTCCGCATTTTTATCAATAACTTAATATAATCAAACACATCTTTATTTACAGATTTCAAATTCCAGTCTATTGCATTAATACTGTCCGTTGAATTATAACTGTTCTCCACACCTTTTTTGCTTCGCAAAAATTCGGTGCCTGCATGCAAAAAAGAAATGCCCTGGGATGTGAGTACAATGCTAATTGCAAGTTTGTGCATTTCCTTCCTTTCAGACTCCCTTGCATCTTTAGCTGAAATGGCAAGTTTATCCCATAGCACATGATTATCGTGACATTCAGCATAGGTAATAGTTTGAAAAGGTTCTTTTGCATAAGCTGCTTTAGAATAATTCACTTTACTGTAATCAATCTGCGGGTGTTTGCATGCTGCCACAATACCAAACTTTATACTTTCTTCCATACCGGATTTACCACTTGCAAAACCCTTATCGTCATGTTCAAAAACACTTCCTTTAATGCCATCACGAATATCATCACTGAATACAGCAATACGATCTAATTGGGAAGCATTTTTTTTAAGAGCTCTTACAGAATCCGGCAATGGAGATGCACCAGCAGTCCATCCTTCTCCGTATAGCAAAATAGATGGTTTTATTTTATGCAGCTCTTTCGAAATGAGGTTCATGGTTTCAATATCATGCACACCCATTAAATCAATTCTGAAACCATCAATATGATATTCCTGTACCCAATATTTCATTGACTCCAACATAAATTTCCGCATCATTGGTCTTTCACTTGCTGTTTCATTTCCACATGCCGTAGCGTTTGAAAATTTATTGTCTTTTGTCTGTCGGTAATAATAACCAGGAACCAGTTGATTAAAATTTGAACTTTCGGTTAACGCAGTATGGTTATACACAACATCCATTACCACACTTAACCCATTCTTATGAAAAGTTTGCACTAACTGTTTAAATTCTTTTATCCGGGAAATTCCATCATATGGATTTGTTGAATAAGAACCTTCCGGCACATTAAAATTTTGTGGATCATATCCCCAATTATACTGTGGCTTTGCCAGCTTTGATTCGTCAACAGAATTAAAATCAAAAAAAGGAAGCAAATGAATATGAGTAACACCAAGTTCTTTCAAATGATCAAGTCCTGTAGATAATCTCTCTTTATTTTTTGTGCCGGTTTCTGTTAATCCAATATATTTCCCTTTGTTATTAATACCAGAACTGGCAGCAATACTTGCGTCTCTGATATGAAGCTCATAAATAATTGCATCTGTGGCCTCACCCCTTCCCCCTCTCCTGACGGAGAGGGGAACAAACGATGGGCTTTTGTCATTAATCCAACCAGCAGGGTTTGTCTTTTTAAAATCAATTATCATTCCATGCAGGCCATTTACGGTAACAGCTTTTGCGTAAGGATCTGTAACTTTATTTAACCAGGCATTATCAATCATTACCTGAAATGCATAGTGGCTATTTTTTTTATCCCCTTTTATTATCAATACCCATACTCCATTTTTTTCTTTTATCATGGGATAGGTTTTTCCCGACCTGTCTGAAGTATCCCTATATAGAAATAGTCTGACCTGTTGGGCTGATGGCGCCCAAATTTTAAATACGGATTGTTGCGGAGTATAGGTTAAGCCTAAACCATTTCCATTATAAACAGGATAGCTGTCATATTTGCTTACTTGCGCCTTGCTCATAAAATTAATTCCGGTTAATACAAGTATTAAATATAAATATTTCATTACTCTTAATTATTTTTCTGTTTATTCAAAACTCAGTTTATGTCTAACGGTTTTATAAATTGAATCCAGATCGTTTACCTTTAATAAAAATATTAATTCCAACTTAAATTGCATTCTGTAATTTGAATATTAAAATAGGTTATGCAAAATACAATTGAAAAATTAGAAAAATTGATAACTGGTTATACAAATCAATTAAAATTGATAGATGCAACAACATTTAGTAATAAGCCTAATCCTGAAAAATGGAGTAAGAAAGAAATACTCGGGCATCTGATTGATTCGGCACAAACCAATACCCGGCGGTTTATTATTGCTCAATATGAAGAAAACCCGAAAATTATTTACAACCAGAATGAATGGGTAACTACATCTGGTTATCAGCAGTATGATAAGGATGAGCTTATAGAATTTTGGATTCTAATCAATAAACATATTTGTCATATTCTGAAAAATATGCCTGCCGGAAAAGAAAAAAGAATCTGTACTTCCGAGGCAGAACATTCGATTGAATGGCTGGCAGAAGATTATATAAAACACCTTCAGCATCATATACATGCTATTTTAAATCTGGAGCCTGTTGCTTATCCTTAAAAAAATACCAGTTGCTTTGGTAATTTCTAAGATTTCACTTGCCCTGTTGCATAATTGGGTATATAATTATTCTTATTTAGAATATCCAGCAAATCAATCTCAAGACTTTTTTTCGGAAATTCTATAATTCTTCCAATTTCATTTTTTCCATCGGATAAAATGAGTGTCGGCACCCGGATAATATTCATTCCTTTTTCCTCATGCTGTGGACTTTGTTTATACATTCCATCTTCATTACTCACCATTATTAAATTAATCTGTTTTTCATTTAGGTCTGCTGCATCCAGAATTTTCAGCATTCGGGGTACTTCTCTTCTACTGTCGCCGCACCAGGTGCCAAGAAATATGGTGATATTTTTTTTCTTTAATCGTTTATTGAGTTCAGGAACCAGGCTTGAATCAACTAAGTATTCATTGTAGTTTTTTACAAACCAATCTGAAAATGGTATTTGCAAAAGACAAATTCTGGTGCAATTGCCCAAAAGCATTTCACTTCCGTTTTTTGTTTTTACAATTTGATTATTTGCAGGAGTTGAAATTAATTGTTGTGCTGTACCGCAACCTGCCAAAAATAAAATGGCAATGATAAAGCAATATAATAGTATACGCATAATTGTATGTTTAAATAATTTTTAAAAAAGTGTAATTAGCAGGGTATAGTTATGTTGCTAACCACGTAATAAAATAGAGATAATATCAGGAAAGAATAGCAGGTGGATGAAAAGGGAGGTTTTCAAATCCACTTTGAAGAGTCATCGATTGAATTATAAAGCAACTGGTATTTATTTTTTTAAAATTACCCGCATCCAATTGTTCATCGGCAATAAATGGTTCATTAAGTTTTTCTTTATTTGTATGAGAATGAGGTAATGAAGCAGGAGTTGATGTTTCACTATGATCTGAAAGAATCTTTTCACAATCGCATTTCAATACTGAATTCGTAGTTTTTTCCAATTGAAGTTCGCAATAGAGGCATGAAATTACTTTACCATATTGAAGTGATGTGAACACAAATAAAAATGATATGGCTATCAATTTTCTCACTACAACAGTTTAAATTTATAAAAAATACTAATTGAGAGTTTTGGTAAAATTATTCTTAGGATGGTTCTTTTTTGTAATTGGTTGTACAACTGCACCAAAAAATTTACTCCAAACTCCCTATCTGATTGTGTTGGGAGTGGCACAGGATGCTGGTTATCCGCAGATAGGCTGCACAAAAGAATGTTGCAGTAGAGCCTGGAATCATCCGGCATTAAAAAAATTTCCTGTATCGCTTGCCTTAGTGGATCCGGTAAATAAAAAATGGTGGCTCCTTGAGGCCACTCCTGATATTAAAGAACAGTTACAGCTATTTCACTCACTTACTAACTCAGCCTATAATTTTTTACCCGATGGAATTTTTCTTACCCACGGTCATATTGGACATTATACCGGACTTATGCAATTGGGAAAAGAAGCATTGAATGCTGATAAAGTTTCTGTTTATACAATGCCACGAATGAAAATCTATTTAGCAAATCACGGTCCGTGGAGCCAGTTGGTTAGCTTAAATAATATTTTACTGACGGATCTAATTGC
>JANPEU010000017.1:0-1969 GCA_031423175.1 Bacteroidota bacterium | reverse complement strand
TGAGTAAACAATTAACCCTTTCGCAGGATACAATAGCTCATTACTGGGATGACAATCCTTTTGTGACTGAACATCAGGGGCATTTAATGTTTGCAACTAAAAAAACAACACCCGGCGGTCATTGGATGGGTATTATTTCGATTTTATGCAAACAAACAAATACAGATGCTGTTAAAACAGCCAGAGTTTATGCACTTACCTCCTGCGCCATTTTTGATGGTTTTATTTCCTGCTGGGATGAAAAATATAGTAGCCGTATGGTGCGGCCTATTACAGTTATCAGAGAAAATATAGAATCGGAATGGAATGCTTTATTGCAAACACCGCCTTTTCCAGAATACACCAGCGGGCATAGTGTTATTACAGCATCGGCAGCAACTGTACTTACAAATTTGTTTGGAGAAAATATTTCTTTTCATGATACTACAGAACTTGAATATTTAGGATTGCAGCGTTCCTTTACTTCTATTCAACAGGCTGCAGACGAAGCTGGCATCAGCCGGTTATATGGGGGTATTCATTTTCGTTCAGCAATAGAAGAAGGGAAAAAACAAGGTCAACAAGTGGGCAGATTGTATAATCGTACGTTCAAATAGTTCTTGTAAAAATATTTATTTGAATTGAATGACTTTCAGGCTGTCATTATTTTTTGCCAATATAAAAGTTTCTTTATCTCCTCTTTTTATTTTTCGAATATGCCGCACTTCGCCTTTTATCACAAGTCCATTCAAAGATTCGCAACTAAAATTTCCATTTCCTTTATTAACAAGGATGGTTCCATAGTCTGCATCATATTTTCCTAACTGAATATTACAGGGATAAAAATTTCCGGCTAATAAAATATCCGGCTTATCATCACCATTTGCATTTATAACCACTGCATCCCGATAAGAACTCAGCTGTGCATCCCAAGGCAATTCCTTTACCGAAAAAATCCAGTTGCCATTATTAATTAAAACTACATTTGAAAAATAATCGACAGAAAGTACGGATGCCTTTTTTAATTTGGCTTTGCCAAACAAATCATTTAAGGATGCTTTGGCAAAATCTTCTGCATATAAATATTTCTTTTTCATGCCTGGCATTTGCTTTTGCAGCTCTTCTTTATTGGCAAAAGGAATTTCTTTGTTGCCCAGGTAGTAAGTTAATATTTGTTCTTTCTTATCATTATCATCATAATCGTTATAATATAATTTTACCGGTTGCAGCTGTGTCGCTTTTAACCGGTTATTTAATCCAAGGTTGCCGGCAATTAAATCAAAGTCGCCATCGCCATCCACATCAACCGGCAAAACAAAATTCCACCAGCCATGCTTATCGGTAATAATTTTTTTCTCAAATTTTACTTTATCATTTTTAAAAGCAACAATACCATCCCATTCCAAACTGATTATTAAATCTTTTTTTCCATCTTTATCAAAATCATCCCATGCCGCACCGGTAACAAAACCAATTTTTGCCAGTTCCGGATTATACTTATTGGTAACATCAATAAATTTGCCCGTGCCGTCATTCTGTAATAAATAAGATGTTGGTATTTTTCCGTACTCCCAGGGTACTGCCCGCCCGCCAATAAACAGATCAATAAATCCATCCCCATTAAAATCATAAGGTTTTATGCAGGATGCAGTAAGTTTTGTTGCTTTATCAAAAGCAGTATTGGATTTTGATAAATTCCCTTTCCCATCATTAAGATAAATCCTTGGCATTAAATTTTCACTGTTGCCATAAAATTCGTTACCACCACTTGCAACAAGTAAATCAGGAAAATGATCATTGTTCACATCAGCAAAACAGGCATCAACATCTTCATAAGCACTGTCGTTACTGATGGCTGTTTGAAAAGTTTGTATAAATTTTCCATTACCCTGTTGTATAAATAATGAAGCTTTTTTATTGCTTAAAAGACTCTAAACAGATTCTGAGACTCGATAAAGCCTATCATTTGTATATTTTTATCAAATGATAA
>JANPEU010000016.1:0-2921 GCA_031423175.1 Bacteroidota bacterium | reverse complement strand
GACCGGGCTGTGGAAATTTTCCCGTCACCCCAATTATTTTGGTGAAATATTGATGTGGTGGGGAATATTTATTATTACAATACCAATATTAAATAGCTTTTTCTTTATTATTAGTCCGCTTGCTATCACATTTCTGTTGGTTTTTGTATCCGGTATTCCATTACTGGAAAAAAAATATAAAAACAACCCCGCATTTGAAGCATATAAAAAAAGAACCAGTGCTTTAATCCCGATGCCACCCCGAAAATTTTAATCTTCTATTTATTCTGGCTACCTCGTAAGAAATTATTTCAGCTGGTCGAAATATGAAAAATTAACCGCTATAAAAAAACCGCTCATTTGAGCGGTTTAAATTTTTGTAAATTATTTTTTAATCATCATTGTCATCATTATCATCATGACGTTTGTTTTGCTTATTTTTTTTATCATGATCTTTCTTATAAAGGCCATATTTGTGGCCACGACCAGGATTGTTATAAGGTCCGTAACCTTTGCCATTTTTCTTTTGGTAAACAGTACCGCCAGATCTATCGTTGTTTCTATCTCTGTTCTGCCCTGTGTTGTTATTATAACCCGATTCATTAATTCTTAATTGTCCGTTTTGATTTACTTCTATAACAACATCGTTATTTCTTAACTCAAAATTAGAACTTGAGACCAACGATCTTTTTTTGCCAATGCCTAAAAAGCCCGGACGAACCTCATACACTTTTACGGTGTGGGTGCCATAACTTAAAGCAGGTACTGCTTCATTATTTTCATAATAACGGCCATCAATACTAACATCATAATTTGCACTGATACGCAGTGTTACACTTTGTGCTTTTGCAGATATTGTAGCGGCTAATAATGCGGATACAATAAATATGGAAAATTTTTTCATGATTTTGTTATTTAAAGATTTACCCTTTTGTTTCCAACCGATAAAAACAATAAGGATGATTTTTTTATTTCCGGTTGATTTTTTAATGAGTCACTACACTATTTCAAAGGGGGTGCCAGCTTTTATAAAATCAACATTGTAACTGTTAAGATATTCAATCCGTATTTTAACATACCTGATTTCGGGTCGTGATATCATATTTTTTAAAGTATCAGCCAAGATCGATTGCTGGCTGTTGATAATATCTTACATGCAGATATGATAAAATGTAGTGTTTAAGTTTGGAGTAATAAATATTTTTATTATTTGATTTTTGAATTGAAAATTTATTTATCTTTTCTGTCTCTTAATCCCCGCTTCTGAATTCTTTTCGTTTCCTCCCTTAGTAAACTGAAATACGAAATAGTCACATTAATACGCTTAATGAGCTTCTAAATATTTTTTTAAACTAAAACAAACACAACATGAAAAGGATTTTTTTATTGTTATTTATGGTATCAACTCTAGCTACCTACGCTCAGCCACCGGCACCTGTTAAAGATTTGTCCACTGTAAATACAATTAAGCCTAAAAAAGGGCAGAAGATGGCCTTTGAAGCTGCCTACAAAACACACGTTGCAAAATTTCACAAGGCAGATGAAAAAATTTCGGTTTATGAGATCTTAAGCGGCCCTCATTCCGGTTCTTACCATCTCGTAAACGGTGAAAGAACGTATGCTGACTTTGATAAAGAAAGACCCGATGCTGCTGCTCACAATCTTGACCTTGATAAAACTTTTTTTCCTTTGCTGGAAGAAACGATGAATGCCACTTACCGGTTTATCGATAGTTGTAGCTGGCAAGCAGATGTAGTCGCTGAAAGTTTTGTAGTAAATGTTAATCATTTGAAGCAAGATCTCAATGGGGCAGATTATAGAAGAGAGCTTGCGAGAGGAGTAAAAATTAATAAAAAATCAGCTCCACCAATGATGGCAAATTTTAGTAACGCCTATTTCGAACAATTATGGGATGGAAGCGACCAGGTTACAGTTACAATCAGAAATCTTAAAGACGGATTTAAATCATTACAAATGGGATTTTATGGTACTCCAACTCCACCAGCGACAGGCACTCCATCTTTCCGGGATAATTATATAAAAGAATATGGATACGATGCTTGGGATGCCAGAGTAAAAATTCAGGATGGTGCTGTTGTAAAAACCGAACAGTATATTATGAGATTGAGAAAAGACCTGAGTTCTCAATAAGAGTTTTTATTAATATTAAAGAGATTGTCTCAAAGGTAAAAAATTTAAACACAGAGTTACAGAGTGTTTGAGTTTCACAGAGAAAGTAAAATTGGAAAACAATACTCTGTGGAACTCTGTTTCTCCGTATCTCTGTGTTGAAAGTATTTTTGAGACAACCTCTTTTTGTTTTTTAAGGTGTTGTGCCTCGCCAGCCCATTCTGTTAGCATCCTGTTTTTAATCATTATCTTTCCAGAGCTAATTTTATTTAAAACATGGACAATTCAAAAGACCTACGCCTCGCCGTTTTAATTGATGCTGATAATATCCCTCACCGGTTAATTGGTGGCATACTGGAAGAGATTGCTAAATATGGAGTACCAACTTTTAAACGCATTTATGCAGACTGGACAAAACCACATGTTGCAGGATGGAAATTGGTTTTATTAGATCATGCTATTACGCCTATTCAACAATACAGTTATACAACCGGAAAAAATTCTTCTGACTCTGCACTCATTATTGATGCAATGGATATTTTATATACGGGCCGGGTAGATGGGTTTTGCGTGGTAAGTAGCGATAGCGATTTTACCAGGCTGGCGACAAGATTGAGAGAAGCTGGTATGAAAGTATTTGGGATGGGTGAGCAAAAAACACCTTCAGCATTCCGGGCTGCCTGCGATAAATTTATTTATATAGAAATATTAGATCAACAGGAAGCAACCGGGCCTAAACAAATAAAACTGGCCGACCTGCGGAAAAAAGAAAAAGTAATCAGTAAAGCTGATAAGGTTTTAGTAAACCTGGT
>JANPEU010000015.1:0-19264 GCA_031423175.1 Bacteroidota bacterium | reverse complement strand
ACAGGTAAACTTTTTTTACGAAGTACCAGAGAACGGATAAAGAAAAAAATAAGTGTAATTAACATAGCTGAAAAGATGTAGTAATAAGTTTGCATAAATAATGTTTTGATTCTTTAATAACTACAGGTAAAGTTCAGTTCAATTTTATTTACGATTGTTACACCGTTGTACTAAAGAGTTACAAGATTCACATATTTTATGAAATGGTATTCAGGTAAGCCGGATGATGAATAGTAAATTATTTAATTGCGATTAGCAATTAAAAAAAAACCGGCCTGCTTCTTTATTGCCAGAAGCCTATTAAATGTAAAAATTATTTTTCCAATTTATCCTCCCGTATAAGCAATTGATTCAATTTCAAATCATCGATATCCAAATCTCTTTCAATCTGCCTTATTGCCCCGTCGCTGAATTCCCCTTCTTTATGAAGTTTAAGCAATAAGCCTCTTTTAAATTTATTGATTTCCGATTGTACATTGAGCATAGCATCCGGGGCAGCCTGTAATTTTTCATTCCTACGTTTTGCTTTTTTATGACGACGAACCACTTTGGTAAGGCCTTGTACTTCCAATTCAATTTTCTTTTTTAAATGTTCATACATATTGTTTTCCATTTGTATTGGAAATTCCTGTTCCAGAAAATTAAGTGTATTGGTTGCAAGATATAATTGCAGCTCTTTCTCCTCTGCAGCGGTATTATCAGCTGGCTTCATTTTTAAAAGGCGAATCAGCAGTGGCAATGAAAGACCCTGTATTACCAGTGTTACAAATATGACAACAAATGCAAAGAAGATGATTGAATGTCTTTTTGGAAAGGCTGAGCCATCATCGATAACCAATGGCAATGCAAGTGCAGCAGCCAGTGATATTACTCCTCTTGTACCTGTCCATGCCACCACTAATACATTTTTCCAGGTATCGTCTTCATTACTGCCGGCAGATAAACTGTCAGCTGATTTATTTTTCTTTTGAAAATAATTTTGCCAATACGCCCCGGCAAAAACCCAGACAATACGGACAACAATTGTTACAAGACTGATAAGCAAACCATAACCTAATATTTGGGTGAAAGAGTAATTGCCAAGATCTTTTATGATGGAAGGCAATTGAAGACCAATCAGAATAAAAACAAAACCATGCAACAAAAAAATCACTGTATCCCATATCACCCTTGTTCTCATTCTTGCCTGGAAAGAAAAAACTTCAGGTGCCCGCCATGATATAACCAACCCTGTGCTTACTACAGCCAGCACTCCTGACATATGAAATTGTTCTGCTGCCAGGTATGCTACAAATGGCGACAACAGCGTAAGGCTTGTTTCTACCACGGGATTATTTTCTATTTTTTTATGGGCAAAAACAAACAAATAGCCAATGATAATTCCGATGAGGATACCAACGCCAGCCACTAATAAAAATTGAACACCTGCTTTCCAGAATACAAAACTGCCTGTGGTAACAGCCGTTACTGCGTAGCGGTAAGCAATCAAAGCTGATGCATCATTCACAAGACTTTCACCTTCTATAATGGTGACCACTTTTTTATTGAGCCCCAATCCTTTTATAATACCGGATGCAGCAACTGCATCGGGCGGAGAAACTACTGCTCCTAATACAAATGCAAGTGGCCAACTAAATCCCGGAATGAAATAATGCGCTGTAACGGCAACAGCAACTGTTGTAAAAAAAACCAACGTGATAGCTAATGCAGAGATTGGCCGTATCGATGTTCTGAATTCGTGCCAGGAAGTTTTTGATGCTGCATCATAAAGCAGGGGAGGAAGTATGATAACAAAAATAGTATCCGGATTCAATTCCAGTTCAGGTAATTTCGGAATAAAGCCAATGATCAACCCGGCTACAACTAACAAAATAGGAAACGGAAGTTTTCTTTTATTAGCAATCGCTGTAAGGCTGATCAGGATAGCCATTATAAAAATTACAATTTTGAAATCTTCCATACATTCTCAAGCTAAGTAAAAGGAATATAATTTTTGAGTATAAGATTGAAGTTATTTAAAATTACTACCTGTATCTGATGATTGCAAAAAAAATGTTTGTCAAATACTTAGGTCTGCTTCAGTCTACAATTTTAAACTTTTATTATTTTTGGTTGGCAGAAACGATGGGTACTACAAAAAAAGGCCAACGAATTGTTGGCCCAAGAGCTTTTTAATTAAAACAATTATTTGTGTTTAAATTGATAAAATATACCCAATTGAAATCCCCGGTTAGTTGATTTTACAGAACTGTTTTCATTGATATTGCTTATTCCAAGATTATATCTTACATCTACCCCCAAACCGGTTGATGGTTTAATATATCCCGCCCCTAATCCCAAGCCAAAGTCAATTCCTTTAAAATTGTCTTTAACATCTGTATCATTTCCGGTTTTTGCACTTATCAAAAAACCAACCTGTGGTCCGGCTTGTAATCTGAATCCATTGTCAAACATATATTGTAACAAAACCGGAACATTAATGTAATTCAGGTTTAATTTGGTTTCAGAAGTTGAAAAATTATATTTTGCTCCCTGTGCTGAGTAAACTAATTCAGGTTGTACAGCCCATGTCTTGTTTAAATGTATATGGCCAAGTAATCCTAAATGGAGTCCGGTTTTTGAATCATATTTTACCCCGTTGTCGTTATTGATATTATAGACATTTAATCCGCCTTTAATACCAATGTTCACGTGTTGTGCATTTACAGAACCCGACATTAAAATTATAGCTACTGCCATACTTACATAAAATTTCATAATTGTTTGTTTTAAAATTATTTAAGTTTTCGAAAATATTTTTATTGAAATTCATTAATTATCTCTTCCGCTGTAGTGTTATTGTTGCAAAGTCTTCGGGTAACAAAAAATCTTAAATCAGCGATGGGAAACAAAACGTTTTGTAAAGATGAGTATCTAATTCGTGGAGATTATTACATATTTCTGTTATGTACTTACAACATTCACAGATATGGTTTAAGTCTTGCTTTTATAGTATAGTATTCCAATGTGCTCTGCAATTTTTTAGACATAATTGAGCAACAGCTTTGCTCCCGGAAGTTTGCTTACTACTTTCAGCAGCACAAAATGAAAAGAAAAAAATAGGTTATTGTTTTTTTATTACCACTTCTGTTTTCTTGGTTTCAACTTTCACTCCATTTTTATCCAAAGTGATAGTTGTAGGCTTTTGAACAGGCTCCTTGATAATAATAACAGGAGCGGCAGGAACAACAATAATTTCTTTCTTAGTTTCAGTGGGCTTTTCTGCACAGGACATCATAGTTGATACAGCACATGAATAATACCATACAGCTTTTGTTCTGATCAAACTATTGGCAAGAAATACCTATTAATTTTTACATCTTAACCAGCAATGGCAAGAAAAACCAACAGAATAAAACAATCAATCCAATTGCAACAATATTTATCACCAGGCCCGCCTTCATCATTTCTTTAATTTTTATATGACCGCTAGCAAAGACAATTGCATTGGGAGGTGTACCCATCGGCATCATACTGGCACAACTTGCGGCCAGTGTCATAGGAATACCTAATAATAATGGATTCATGCCAATTGCATCGGCCAGGCTGCAAACTACTGGAGCAAAAACTATAACCTGTGCAATATTGCTCATAATTTCACTAATGAAAATAGAAAGCACAGTTACCATTAACACAAGCATAAATCCTCCTCCTGCAAATTGACTGAGCCATCCGCCTAACTGTTGTATCAAACCAACTTTTTCCAAGGCACCTGCTAATGCAAGTCCACCGCCAAATAATAAAAGAATTCCCCAGGCCATCTTTTTTGTATCTCCCCATTCAAGTAAGCTGCCATGAAAATCATGTTCATCAGTCTCACTCAGGCTATCCGGATGCTGATTATTTCCGGATGGACACATAAATAAGGCTATGGCGCCAATCAATGCAATCATGGTATCATCCAGTTTGATAAAACCCTGTGAAGCATTGAGCAAATCTTTAAATATCCAGAGTAACGCAGTAGAAGAAAATATTAACAGTACTCTTTTTTCAGAAACAGAAAGTGGCCCCATTCTTATAAACTCCTCTGCAATGAATTGTTTTGCTGCTGCGTTCGGTTTTATTTTATTAGGAAAAAGTATTCTTGTAAGTAAAAAGTGAAGTGTCAACATCAGTAATATTGCAATAGGCAGGCACAGCATCATCCATTGAAAAAAACCAATATTAGTATTATAAGTTTTTTCAAAATAGCCAACAAACGCAACATTGGGGGGTGTCCCGATTATTGTGCCAATGCCACCGAAATTGGAAGCATAGGCAATCGAAAGCATTAATGCCAGGTTAAAGTGGCGGTAGTTGCCAGTGCCATCATTGCTGTCTTTCATTACATGAATTACTGAAAGTGCAATAGGAAACATCATCATCGTGGTAGCCGTATTACTAATCCACATACTGATGAACCCTGTGGCAAGAATAAAACCCAGGATAATTTTGTTGCCGCTCGTACCGGTTAATCTTACAATGCTTAATGCAATGCGCCGGTGCAGGTTCCACTTTTCAATAGCGAGCCCAAGCATAAAACCACCCATAAATAAAAAAATAATCGGGTCAGCATAACTAAGGGCAACCGTTTTTATTTCACTTACATGAAGTACCGGAAATAATACCAGGGGAAGTAAAGCGACGACTGGCATCGGCAATGCTTCTGTTACCCACCAGCAAATCATCAATGCTGCAATGGCTAATACAATACTGGCTTTTTCATTAACATGAAATGGATTTATGAAATAAAAAAAAAGGGCAATCATAATACCCGCAAAAAGAAAAATAGTTTTCTGTTGTTGTTTGGAGAAAGTTGGCAAAAGATAAATTTATCAGGAAAAGTACAATCTATTTTGATTTCCCGCTCAAATAGGGGTTGCCTTTTACAAAAAACCTGTATTTCAGATTTGCATCATTACCGGCATAGTCCACCCCTATTCTCGGTGAAGTAGAAATTTCTTTTTTGTTAAACTGCATTCCATCGTCCGCAATAAATAACTCTTTACTCAATAATGAAACCTCCGAATGAATTATGTGAATGCCCATTGCTTTTGAAACATTGCCCGGCCCCTTAGTTAATGTATAATCTCTTTTTTTCTTCCCTGTCCGTTTTAGCATCATATCAACACCTGTTATAGGTTCCACAGCTCGTATAAGAATAGCATGTGGAATGTCTTTGCTATTTGTTACTACATTAAACAAAAGATGAATGCCGTAGCAGAGATAAACATATGCAACCCCACCATCTGCAAATAGAATTTCTGTTCGCTTTGTTCTTCTGCCACCAAATGCATGACTTGCCTTATCAATTGTACCATTATAAGCCTCTACTTCTACAATACGACCGGAAGTTTCTATGCCATCAAATTTTGAAACCAGTATTTTTCCCAATAAACTTTTTGCGATCGCTACAACATTATTTCCTTTATAAAAATCTAATCCAAGTTTTTTCATACAAGAAAAAATAAATTGATTTGCTTCAGGTAAATATTAATCAGGATAGTAAACATTAAATTATAAACCTAAATTCCTAAATGAGTCCTTTGGACAAATTCCCAATACCCAATTCCTTAATCGCATTGAACAGGTTCCAAAACCAAAACACTATATTTACGCAAACAAGTTAAGGTTTTGCTGAAAGAAATCGTAATAGCATTTCAATCCTTTGGAGAAGCGAATCGCTTTATCCGTGAACATAAGATGTATCGGTGGATTATTATTCCCGGCATCATTTACACGTTATTATTTATTGTAGCCATGATCTTGTTTTCCCGTTCGGCAAACGATGCAGTTACCTGGTTAAGCAATCAACTCCGCATCGAGCCCTGGCTTGAAAAAGAACGCAGCCCCTTACTGAGTTTTATATTTGTGATGATGGGCATTATGCTGCGCATGGTACTTTTTCTTTTTTATTTTTCTTTGTTTAAATATTTAATTCTGATAATTGGTTCACCGGTGTTCGCTTACTTAAGTGAAAAAACAGAAGCACTTATTGAAAACCGCGAACATCATTTTAACTGGAAACAATTAGTACCCGATGCAATGCGGGGAGTAAAACTGGCATTGCGTAATGCGGGTTGGCAAACAGTATATATGATTGCGTTGATTCTTCTTTGTCTTTTCCCCGTTGTTGGATGGATAGCGCCATTGATTGCAGTTATTGTTGAATGCAATTATTACGGTTTTTCCATGTTGGATTATGGATTGGCAAGAAATGATTTTTCAATTCAGAAATCAATTTTTTATTCCGGCAAACACAAAGGGCTTTCCATTGGTAACGGCATCGTTTTTTATCTGATGCATGTTGTTATCATTTTTGCTCCTGCATTTGCCATTATTGCTTCTACGCTCAGCGTTATAAAAGTTAAAAACGATTAAGCATGGCTACAACCGCTGTTGTGTATTTAATTCCAAGCTTGCTGCACGAAGAGGGAATTAATTCTATTCCATCCAATCTTATTGACGCGGTAAAAAAATGCAATGTCTTTTTTGTGGAGAATGAAAGAACGGCAAGGCGATATTTAAAATTGTTGTGGAAAGCTTACCTGCCTGGGCAGGAAATAGTAATTGACAACTATGAATGGTTCGTGTCGGACGGCTCAAAGCCGGCTGAAACGTATTTCGTAAATAAAATCAAGGAAGGTAAAATAATCGGAATCATCAGCGAAGCCGGTTGCCCGGGTGTAGCCGATCCCGGGCAGGAATTAATAGCCATTGCGCAATCAATGAATATTAAGGTAAACCCATTGATTGGACCGAATTCAATTTTATTAGCACTCATGGCTTGTGGAATGAATGGCCAACAGTTTCAGTTTGTTGGTTACTTACCCATCAAAGATTTTGAAAAAGCAAAAGCAATAAAAGAGTTAGAATCAGAATCAGTCAAAAAAGACTGTACACAAATTTTTATAGAAACCCCGTATAGAAACAATCAATTGATTGAAGTACTGCTTAAAAATTGTAAAGCAACTACCAAACTTTGCATTGCTGTTGATCTTACCTCTCCCCATGAGTGGATCAAGACAAAAACAATTGCAGAATGGCAAAACCAAAAACCGGATATTCACAAACGCCCCGCAATCTTTTTGCTTTATTGTGAAAAATGAGGCTCTATTTTCTTAACACCATATACAATATACTTACTATCACCACGCCAGGGTAATGTAGCCCTGTATTCCCGGTACTCCAACTGCATACATTCATCCTGCAAATTTTTTAATATCGTTGCGATGCTGTCATTGGTAACTGAGAAAAAATATTTTTCAGCGTTGACTGTTTGCCGGCAACCCAGCCACATTTCCCCTTCGTCGGTTTTAAATAGATTTCCTTTATGGCTAAATTTCACTAACACACCTTTCCGGTCTCCATTACTTTTTACATTAATATAAAACCAGTAAATAGCAAAAGCTGCTATTGCTAAAAGACAAAGCATAAAAATTCTGAAATTTTTACGCAGTTTATCTTTCCAGGTTTTTTTAAATTCCAATTCTTCCATATTAAAAATTATTAATCTTTACCTGCATTACTCCAGGTTAAAGATAAGACGTTATTCAAAGACAATTTGATTCACGCCATCTCCTGTTCCAGAATTCAATTCTTCTTCTTACAAAATTTTATGAAAAAAAAACGGCTGTTATTAATATATTCTTATACTTTTGATGCTTAATTAAAACAACTAAGAAAGTTGAAAACAAAAACAACATACAATTTTCAAGATACTGCCTCAGCCGGTGGTGCTTTTTTGTGTGCTGCTACCCCACGCCGCCGACCTGTTATCTGACAGGACGAGCCCTAACCATGGCCCCTGTCAGTGGATAAAAATCAACCACCAACTTTATCCCGGATTGGTCATCCGATTTTCAAAATACTTTATGTCAGAATGGAAAATCAAAATAATATTATCATACGTGTAGCCACACCAGACGATGCGCATTATGCCATTGCCATTACAGATGAAATGGAAGAAAGTGCCAAAGCCCGTGGCACAGGAATTGCAAAACGCAGCCCTGAATATGTTGCAGAGAAAATAAATGAAGGTAAAGCAGTCATTGCCGTTACCGAAAATGGAGGATGGGTTGGATTCTGTTATATTGAAACATGGGGTCATGGCGAGTATGTTGCCAACAGCGGATTAATAGTCGCACCAGCATTTCGCAAAAGCGGAGTTGCAAAAGCCATTAAGAAAAAAATATTTAATCTTTCCAGGGAAAAATATCCTGATGCAAAATTGTTTGGACTAACAACCGGATTGGCGGTAATGAAAATTAATAGCGAACTCGGTTACGAACCCGTAACTTACTCAGAGCTTACACAGGATGAAGCATTCTGGGCTGGTTGTAAAAGTTGTGTGAACTATGAAATACTCATGAGTAAGGAACGAAAAAACTGTATGTGCACAGCTATGCTTTACGATCCAAAAGATCATTACAAGCCCGAAGAGACGAAAGAATTTTTTGAAGAAAATAAATCGGGGCTTGAAAGATTACTCCGTTTTAAGAAATGGAAATTTCTTAAACCCTTTATGAAAAAAGATAATGGGAATAGCAACGAGTCAAAACCAAAGTCTTTTTTGCAATTGTTTTTTAATATATAATAATTGTGTAGCCGGCAGGATTGGTACTATTTAGCTTCCGTTGCACCTGTCCCGCCAAAGCGGGGTAGCACTCTTGTACTGTAGTAATTCGATTCAACAATAAAGAAAATGTCAGACAAAAAAATTGTTTTAGGTTTTAGTGGAGGACTGGATACCACGTACTGTGCAAAATATCTTACAGAGGAAAAAGGCTATGAAGTGCACAGCATTATCGTAAATACAGGCGGCTTCAACAATGATGAATTAAAAAAAATTGAAGCACATGCTTATCAACTGGGCGTAAAAACACATACATCAGTTGATGCAGTATATGGTTACTACGACCGTATCATTAAATATCTTATTTACGGCAATTGTTTAAAAAATAACACATACCCTCTTTCAGTCTCAGCCGAAAGATTGAGCCAGGCATTACATATTGCCGAGCATGTAAAAAAGTTAGATGCAAAAGCCGTGGCACATGGAAGTACGGGAGCAGGCAATGATCAGGTACGCTTTGATATGATTTTTCATATCATGATACCCGATGTGGAAATAATAACTCCTATCCGTGATTTAAAGCTCAGTCGTGAACAGGAAATTGAATATTTAAAAAGTAAGGGAGTAGAAATTAACTTTGAAAAAGCGATGTACTCTATTAATAAAGGATTGTGGGGAACAAGTGTTGGAGGAAAAGAAACATTGAACAGTAGGGGCATGTTGCCCGAGGAAGCATGGCCTACCCAAGTAACGGAAACAGGAATTGGGAATTTGGAATTGGGATTTAGGAAAGGCGAGTTGATGAAAGTGAATGGAAAAGAATTTGGCCATCCATCTGTAGCAATACAAGAAGTGCAAAAAATTGCCGGACCATATGGCATCGGGAGAGATATTCATGTTGGTGATACAATAATAGGTATAAAAGGAAGAGTGGGTTTTGAAGCCGCTGCACCCATGGTCATTTTAAAAGCACATCATGCACTGGAAAAACATGTGCTTACCAAATGGCAATTGCAATGGAAAGATACCCTTGCTCAATTCTATGGCAACTGGATGCATGAAGGTCAGATACTCGATCCGGTGATGAGAGATATAGAATCCTTCTTAGAAAACAGTCAGCAAAATGTAACCGGTGATGTGTTTGTGCAATTAATGCCTTATCGTTTTCAAATTACCGGCATAGAAAGCAAATATGATTTGATGAGTAGTAAGTTTGGAAAGTACGGTGAAATGAATACGGGGTTTACCGGAGATGATGTGAGAGGGTTCAGTAAAATTTTTGGCAACCAGACGAGTATTTGGAATTCAGTTCAGGCTGAGAACAAAAAATAAAATATTCAACAATCAATATTCAATGTTCAATTCTCAATGACTAACAGCAAGAAAATAAAAGTAGGTATTATTGGTGGTGCTGGTTATACTGGCGGTGAATTAATACGTCTATTGATTAATCATCCGGATGTCGAGATTGAATTTATACATAGCAGAAGCAATGCAGATAAACTTGTATCAACAGTGCATCAGGATTTAGTTGGAGAAACTGATTTGAAATTCTCTGACGATAGCTCCCCTTTAGGGGATGGGGGCATCGATGTACTTTTTCTTTGCCTCGGTCACGGCGAATCAAAAAAATTCCTTTCAGAAAATAAAATAGCTGACTCCGTTAAGATAATTGATCTGGCAAATGATTTCAGATTAAATCTGCAATCTGAAATCTTAAGTAGAAAATTCATTTACGGTTTACCTGAATTGAACAGAGACAAAATAAAATCGGCAAATAACATAGCTAACCCCGGTTGTTTTGCAACAACTATACAATTAGGTTTATTGCCATTAGCAAAAGCGGGATTATTAAAAGATGTTTATACAACTGGAATTACCGGAAGTACAGGTGCCGGGCAAAGTTTATCCGCTACATCACATTTCAGTTGGCGGGAAAATAATATACAAGCTTATAAAACATTAACGCATCAGCATCTTGGAGAAATTCATGAAAGCCTTCATCAATTACAAGAAAATTTTCCTAACACTCCGCCAACTGGCGGAGATGGGGGCATAAACTTTATTCCATGGCGTGGTGATTTCACAAGAGGTATTTTTATCAGTTCACAATTACAATGCGATTTAAGTTTGAATGAACTAAATAAACTGTATGAAGATTTTTATACCGGGCATCCGTTTACACATTTAACAAAAGAACCTGTTTTTTTAAAACAGGTTGTGAATACGAATAAATGCATCATTCAATTGGAAAAAGTTGGTAAGCAATTGGTGGTACATTCAGTAGCAGATAATCTTTTGAAAGGTGCCAGCGGCCAAGCCGTACAAAATATGAATATAATGTATGGATTAGATGAAACAGCAGGACTGAATTTAAAAGCGACCTATTTCTAAAATCCATGAAGACCAGAATGCTTTGTGTTCTTTGTGTCTTTGTGGGAAAATATTTAATATGAATCTTTTTGATGTATACCCATTAAATGATATTGTAATAACAAAAGCAAAAGGCTCTTATGTTTGGGATGATAAAGGCGAGCAGTATCTTGATCTTTATGGTGGCCATGCTGTAATCAGTATCGGACATACTCACCCACATTGGGTAAAAAGAATAGAAGAACAGCTTGAAAAAATTGCATTCTATTCCAACTCGATAAAAATTCCTTTGCAACAGGAACTCGCAACCAAACTTGGTAAAGTTTCCGGAAAAGAAGACTATCAACTTTTTCTTTGTAACAGTGGTGCCGAAGCAAATGAAAATGCATTAAAGATGGCTTCTTTTTATAATGGAAGAAAAAAAGTAATTGCTTTCAGCAAATCATTTCATGGAAGAACATCGCTGGCGGTTTCTACAACGGACAATAAAAGTTATATCGCACCGGTAAATGAAACAGATAATATCATCTTCCTGCCTTTCAATGATGAAGATGCACTGGATGCCTGTTTTAAAGAAAATGGAAAATTAATTTCTTCAGTTATTATTGAAGGTATACAAGGGGTTGGTGGAATTAATGTTGCTGAAAATTCTTTCTTGAAAAAAATTCGCAGTCTCTGCGATGAACATGGTGCGGTTTATATTGCCGACAGTGTGCAGTGTGGTTATGGAAGAAGTGGAAAATTTTTCAGTCATGATTATGCCGGTGTAAATGCGGATATATATACCATGGCAAAAGGAATGGGTAATGGTTTTCCGGTTGCTGGAATTATTATTGCACCACATATTAAACCCAAACATTTTCAGTTGGGAACAACCTTTGGTGGTAATCACCTGGCCTGTGCTGCTGCCTTAGCTGTATTAGAGATAATAGAGGAAGAAAAACTAATGGGTAATGCAACAATGGTTGGAAAATATTTAAGAGATGAGCTGGAAAAAATTCCGGAATTAAAAAATGTAAGAGGCAGGGGTTTAATGATTGGCTTTGATGTACCCGAAGAATTTAAAGAATTGAAAAAGAATTTACTTTGGAAGCAAAAAATATTTACCGGTGAAGCAAAACCAAATGTGATTCGTTTGTTACCAAGTCTTGCATTAAAGAAAAGAGATGCTGAACAATTTATTGATTCAATAAAAGAAGAAATACAAAATCTTGTTTCATCACCCAATCCTGTAAGTTAATAATGAAGAATTTTATTTCTGTTAATGATGTAACGAATATTGATTCGCTGGTAGAAAAAGCCCTGGCTTATAAGTCAAACCCGTTTGTTGATAAAACTCTTGGCATAAATAAACGCATTGGTTGTTTGTTCCTGAACCCGAGTATGCGTACAAGACTCAGCACACAGATTGCTGCGCAGAATCTTGGCATGGACTGTATCATTTTTAATGTGGGTAGTGAAGGCTGGGCACTGGAATTTGAAGAAGAAGCTATCATGAGCGGTACTACGGTAGAGCATGTGAAGGATGCAGCACCAATCTTTGGAAAATATTTTGACATATTGGCTATCCGTACTTTCCCTTCATTAAAAAATCGGGAAGATGATTATAGTGAGTTGTATATAAAACAAATTATAAAATACGCAGGTATTCCTGTTGTGAGTTTGGAAAGCTCAACTCTGCATCCGCTGCAATCATTAACAGACATAATCACTATCACCGAAGAAATAGAAAAATCTAAAATCTTAAATCGAAAATCTAAAATAGTATTGACCTGGGCGCCGCATGTAAAAGCATTACCTCAATGTGTAGCGAATAGTTTTGCTCAATGGATTAATGCATGGGGCAAAGCCGATTTTGTTATTACTCATCCGGAAGATTATGAATTGCGTGAAGAATATACTAAGGGAGCAACCATTACACTTAATCAGGAAGAGGCATTGAAGGATGCAGATTTTGTATATGTGAAAAACTGGAGCACCTATAATGATTATGGGAAAATTTATACCAATGATCCGAAATGGCAACTAAAGAAAAAAAGATGGGCAGTTACAAATAATGCCAAAGTGATGCATTGTTTGCCAGTGAGAAGAAATGTAGAGTTGAGCGATGAAATACTGGACGGACCAATGAGTATTGTAACACAACAGGCTTCAAACAGAGTATGGGCAGCACAAGCTGTACTAAGTGAAATTTTAGCCCCCATCCCCTAAAGGGGTGTTTAGAAAAAGTCTTTATGAAAGAAAACATGTATTATGGTGCAAGTAGTTTGATTTTTCAGAAAGCTGAAGAGTTAAGAAACCATATGACTCCGGCTGAAGAAATTCTATGGAATTCTATTCATATTAATGAGTGGAAATTGAAATTCAGAAGGCAGCATCCGATTGCAAATTGGGTTGTAGATTTTTATTGCCATCCTATTAAACTTGTAATTGAACTGGATGGTGAAATTCACGATGTTGAAGAAGTAAAACGAAATGACGAAGTAAGAGAAAGAAGCTTAAAAGGATTAGGGCTAACCATTCTCAGATTTAAAAATGAAGAAGTTTATAAGAATAAAAAAGTTGTGCTTAAAGAAATCTCAGATATAATAGTTAAGCTTCAAAGCCCTCCGCCAGCTGGCCGAGATGGGGGCAAATTATTCGTTATAAAGATTGGTGGAAATATTATTGATGATGAAGAAAAACTGTCTTCGTTCTTAAAACAATTTGCAGAACTATTCGGCACAAGGAATGAATCATCTCGACACCCCTTTAGGGGACGGGGGCTTTTGGTTCATGGAGGCGGAAAAGTAGCAACAAAAATTGGTAAGCAATTAGGTATTGAATCGAAATATGTTGATGGCAGAAGGATTACGGATGCAGCAACCATTGATTTGGTAACAATGGTGTATGGCGGATTGATTAATAAAAAAATAGTTGCTCAATTACAAGCATATAATTGTAATGCGATTGGTGTAACAGGAGCTGATGGAAATTTGGTTCCTGCTACAAAAAGGAAAGTTCAAAACACTCCGCCAACTGTAGGACATGAGGGCATTGATTATGGTTTTGTGGGAGATGTTCTTGGTTCGCAATTATCAGTAAGTAGTTGGCAGTTGTTGTTAAATAACGGAATGGTTCCGGTTGTAGCACCTCTGACACATGATGGCAAAGGACAAATTTTAAATACAAATGCTGATACAATGGCACAGGAAATTGCCAAAGCACTAAGCAGTATTTATGAAGTGAGTTTGATTTATTCTTTTGAAAAACCCGGAGTACTCCTTGATGTGAATGATGAGTCATCAGTGATAAGAAAAATAACAAGGTCGTACTATGAAGAACTCAAAATCCCTCCGCCAGCTGGCGGAGGTGAGGGAGCTAAAATATTTGCCGGCATGATACCAAAACTAGAGAATGCATTTGCCGCATTGAACAGCGGAGTAAGCAAAATCATTATCGGGAACGCAGAACAGTTAAATGAATTGATAGCCGGGACATCCGGAACAACGATAAGCAATGAGTAAGGATATTTCGATATTACAAAACGATGCAATCAATTTATTAAAACAATTAATTGCCACTCCTTCTTTCAGTAAACAAGAAGACAACTCATCTGCTATTATCAAAGATTTTTTGGGAAAAAATAATGTGAGCACCGAACAGCACCTTTATAATATCTGGGCAAGGAACAAACACTTTGACTCAACTAAGCCAACTATTTTACTCAATTCACATCACGATACGGTAAAACCAAACAAAGGATATACACTTGATCCTTTTTCTCCGATAGAAACAGATGGTAAACTTTTTGGTCTTGGCAGCAATGATGCAGGAGGATGTCTTGTTTCACTCATTGCAACATTTTTATTTTTTTATGAAAAAGAAAATCTGAAATACAATTTCATACTCGCTGCAACTGCAGAGGAAGAAATTTCAGGTCATAGCGGTATTGAAGCATTGCTTCCTTTTTTGGATAAAATTGATTTTGGTATAGTTGGTGAACCAACCGAAATGCAAATGGCAGTTGCTGAAAAAGGATTGATGGTTTTGGATTGCACAGTTACAGGTAAAGCAGGTCATGCTGCAAGGGAAGAAGGAGATAATGCAATTTACAAAGCCATAAAAGATATTGAGTGGTTCAGTAATTTTCAGTTTGTCAAGGTTTCAGATTTACTGGGCCCGGTAAAAATGAGTGTAACGGTTATTGAAACAGAAAACAAAGCACATAATGTCGTACCATCGCAATGTAAATTTGTAGTGGATTGCCGGGTAAATGAACTTTATACATTTGAAGAAATGCTAGGCGTAATAAAAGAGAATGTACGGTGTGTAGTAAGCCCCAGAAGCATAAGATTACGTTCAACAGCAATTGCATTAACTCATCCTTTGGTGCAAGCGGGTTTAAAATTGGGAAAAACCAGTTATGGTTCTCCCACTACTTCGGATAAAGCGTTGATGAGTTTTCCAACTCTGAAAATTGGTCCGGGTGACAGTGCAAGAAGTCATACAGCCGATGAATATATTTATACAGATGAAATAAAAAACGGAATTGAGTTGTACATTCAATTATTAAATCAGTTGGTATGAAGTTGTGGCAAAAAGATAAAGCATCATTAAAAGAAGTAGAGCAGTTTACTGTTGGTAATGACAGGGAGTTTGATTTATTATTGGCACCCTATGATGTACTTGGAAGTATAGCACATGTGATGATGCTTGAATCAGTAGGTTTATTGGAAAAGGAGGAAAAAGATGCTCTGGTAAAAGAACTTCGGGAGATCAGGAAACGAATTGACAATTCACAATTCACAATTGACAATCATATTGAAGATATTCACTCACAGGTTGAATTGCTGTTAACTCAGAAATTAGGTGATGTTGGTAAGAAGATTCACAGTGCAAGAAGCCGTAATGACCAGGTGCTGGTAGATATAAAATTGTTTTTAAGAAGTGAACTGGAAGAACTGGTAAAAAATATTCAGCCGCTTTTTGAATTGCTGCAATCGCAAAGTGAAAAATACAAAGAGCATTTATTGCCCGGCTACACACATTTACAGTTAGCGATGCCTTCATCTTTTGGTTTATGGTTTGGCGCCTATGCAGAAAGTTTGGTGGATGATACCATTACAATCAAAGCGGCTTATGATGTAACGAATAAAAATCCGTTGGGCTCGGCCGCTGGGTATGGCTCTTCATTTCCTATCAACAGAACATTAACTACAAAACTTCTGGGCTTTGATGATTTGAATTATAATGTTGTGTATGCCCAGATGGGAAGAGGTAAAACAGAGAGAATTGTGGCGCAGTCATTGGCGAATGTGGCAGACACATTGGCTAAATTGAGTATGGATGCTTGCTTGTACCTGAACCAGAATTTTGGTTTTATTTCTTTTCCTGCAGAACTGACAACAGGCAGCAGCATTATGCCGCATAAAAAAAATCCGGATGTGTTTGAACTGATTCGCAGTCATTGCAACCGCATTAAAGCTTTGCCTAATGAAATAATGATGATGACCACAAACCTTCCTTCAGGCTATCATCGGGATTTGCAGTTATTAAAAGAACATTTATTCCCGGCATTTAAAACTTTGAAAGATTGTATTGAAATGACAGGGCTGATGCTGAGTAATATTGAAATTAAAAATGATATACTGGCTGATGAAAAATATAAATACCTGTTCAGTGTGGAGGAGGTAAATAAATTAGTGAATGCTGGTATGCCTTTCCGCGACGCTTATAAAAAAGTAGGAACGGATATTGAATCTGGTAATTTTAAATACAATACTTCTATTGCACATATACATGAAGGTTCAATTGGAAATCTTTGTACAGCGGAAATTAAAAAGATGATGGATAATGCTGTTAATTCGTTTTCTTTCGAGACAGTCAATGCTGCTCTAAAAAACCTATTATCAGATAACTTATAATTATTCTTTCATTAATACTTTAATGTCTTTTATCAGCTGCTCCGCTTCCAGCTGCAGTGTACCATTGTAAATACCACGGATGCGTTTGGTTTTATCCACCAGAAGAATATGTTCTGTGTGTAAAAATTCGGTACTGTCTTTGGTAAATCCCAAATCTTCTTCGGCAAAATAAGACTGGCGTGCCAATGTATAAATTTCTGCTTTGTTTCCGGTAAGTAAATGCCAGTTGGGAGAAGTGATTTTATTATTCTCCGCATACTTTTTCAAACGGCTTACACTATCAATCCAGGGAGTAACGCTGTAGGATAACATGATAATATCTGCATTATCTTTAAATTCCTGCTGAAGCAGTTTCATGTGTTTGGTCATTACAGGGCATATGCTTCCACAACTGGTGAAAATAAAATTGGCAACATGAATTTTTCCTTCCACATCTTTTTCTGAAACTTGTCTGCCGTTTTGGTCAGTAAATAAAAATGGGTTGATCGTATGATTGATTTTCTCACCGGCTTCTTTTTCAGAATTAATAAACTGCGGTGTAAAATCCGGGGTATTATAATAAGGCAATTGCCCAACTTTCCCCTTAGTAATGCAACCGGCAAAGTATATTAACAAGAAAGCTATTTTAATTTTTAAAAACACTATCCGATACATTTACACAATTTTTTGTTCCGAGTAATCCATATCTTCTGCCGTCAGTTATAACATAGTTTGCTTTTATTTTTCCATTATCGTACCACCAACGCTGTGATCCTTCCTCATGTCCTTTTTTATAATTCATTTCTTTAACCAGCTTACCAGTCGTATTCCACTCCCTGCAAGTACCCTCGTATTCATCATCTTTAAACAAATAATGAAGTTGTTGCTGTCCATTTTCCCACCAGGTCATGTAATCACTTGTTTTTTTCCCATTTGAAAATTCTCTTTTTTCTTTCAGTAATCCATTGGCATAAAATTTTTTCCATGTACCATTTTCCTTGCCTAGTTTATAAACAGCAATTTCTGCTGTATCACTTGTGGCGGGGTATATTAAAAAGATTGTGCCGGTAAGTGGCTGGTCTTTTAAAAACATCACTCCGTTTACAGGTTGAAGATTAGTATCTGAACTACTTAGCAAGTATTGAGAAATAGACTGCTTGCTGTTTTGTTTACATCCTGCAATCATCAGCAGAAGCATCCAGAAAATATTATTGAGTAATTGTACCGGGTGTTCCATAAAATCCACTTCCGTTTATATAAGGATCTGTATTATTAATATGATAATGATAAATACCAGTGGGGAATTCTGTAGTTGCATGAGTATGTCCATGATACGAATCAAGCATTGCGTTTGTTACTGCTACACCGTTTTCTTCCGGACCATAAACAGGAAAACCGTCCAGTAAAAAACCAAGTAAGGATGATTTGGTAACCTTAACTGTTGTGAGATATAAAGGTTCGACATGATAATGATACGTACCGCCCGGAGCCGGGTGCCCCCAGGATTGATCAAAACTTACAACCTCATTTGTCAATGGCTGACTTGGCCCTGCATATTGGTTGAAAAAAGGAACACCATTCAATGATACCCCGATGGGACCAAGTGGCGTTGACTGGTGTGTTGATGCTACTTGTGGATTCAATGGGATTTTAAACGTATAATTTTTTGTGGTAATCGAATTGGGATTTTTAGCAAATGTATTTCCACCGAAAGTAGTACCACTGAAATTTTCATACAAGCTGTTTGTTGTTGGATAATAAACACTCTTATGATCGGGAGTGCCATTTGTTTTTATAGTTATATAACTACCGTCTGATGTAATGCTGGTAGCACCGTAAATTTTAGAATAAACAGCCGGTACGGTTGTATTAGTAGTTCCCCCACTAACAGTATTATCTTTTTTACAGGCAAGTAAGATGATAACAAACAAAGGAGTTGCAACTAACAATTTGAATATAGACTTCATAGTATTTATTTTATTAATCATTATACGGACTTTATTAATTAATTCTTTGGTGGTGGTTGAGAATTTCTTCCGGGTGCAAAAAATTTTGCTAACTCAAGTGTAAGTGAATTATATTTTTCCAACTGTTGGGGCTTGCAAAGCTTTTTTATTTCTTCAAAATGAAGATAATGGGCCGATTCAATTTGCTTTTGTAAATCGCCCAATTTACTCTCAAGAGAATCTTTGCTGATTACCGCATCGGAAGCCAGTGTTGAATAAAGTTGATTTTTCGTTTCCCTGATTTGTCCATTCAGTTCTCTTACACTTTGTTGATGCAGAATAATCAGTTTTTCATATTGCGCCACCTGTTCTTTATCAAAATTCAGTCGTTCAATAATAATATTTTTAGGGCCGCCATTCCCCTGCATTGGCCTGTCCCCTGCAGGATGAATAGGTTTTCGTAAAAA
>JANPEU010000014.1:0-3322 GCA_031423175.1 Bacteroidota bacterium | reverse complement strand
GCTGCTGTTTTTTGTTTTTTACTTTTTTTATAATAATCCGTTTCTGTCCAGTGTTGTTTGGGAGCAGATTGCTGGCCAAAAGAGGTGGTTGCAAAAGCAATTAAGATAGTGCCGAGGATAATTCTTTTCATAAATGTTTATTTAGTTGTGATTAAGTTTTATTATGACAGTCTTTATTAATCTTAGTTACTGGCAAACCATAGTTAAGCGTATTTTATCTTTTCAGGGTTATAAAAATTTCCTGGTACTGATTTCCTTTCAGGGAAATTTCCACTTTGTCTTTTTTACTGGAAGCCAATAAGATCATTACAATTAGACTAAGCACTAATATCTTTTTCATGTTTAATTCTTCAAATAGTTGACTTATGTTTTGAACTATTCTGTAACCTTATAAACTTATTCTCACACCTGCTGCAGGAAACGAATGAGTACTGAACGCCATTCCCTGCAAAACCGGAGCCCTTTCCATATTAATGAAAACAGATGCTTGTCTGGCTTTTCTTTTGTTTTTTCCTGAGGCAATGAAAAATGGGATACTGCCCAGCATGGATACAACTCCGGTTAATCCCAATGCACCTTTAATCCCATCATTTTTATGACCTTCATAAAAGTCCCCGCTAATAGGATCAATTTGAAATCCGGTAGGTTCTCCTTGTGGAATTACTAAACTGGTAACAATTAATGCTGCCCCACCGCCCAAAAATATCATCGCAGTCTTTTTTTGTTTTTTACTTTTTTGCAGGTAATCTGTTTGCATTAAAGCCTGTTTTGGTGCAGATTGCTGGGCAAAAGATGCTGCGGCAAAAGCAATTAAGATAGTGCCGAAAATAATTTTTTTCATAACGATTATTTATTGGTTTCATTTTTTAGTACTGTCTCATCAAACCTATACCCATTTAAAATGCTTTCCTTTAGGTTAAGGGTAAAGGAACCGTTATATTTAGGGAACTGCTGTTTTCCTGAGGCAGCAAAAAGAGGTTTGCGTCATAACCTGTATGCATGCATACCGATAGGCCTCACTCAATAAAATGGTTACTGACCTGCTATAAGCTGTTACTCACTAATAATGGTCAGAAACAAGAACGTAATTGGTTATTTTTAAAAGAATAGATAATTATTATGCAATTCACAAAACTGCACATGCTTTTACTTCTGCTTGTTGTGAGTACCTGTGTGGGGGCACAGTTGAATGAAAAAGGGTTTGATAATACACCGGGACAGGAAGGTAATAGAACATTATACGGGTACAACCGTTTCAAAAATAAATTACCTTTTGCAGTGACAGATTCTGTGGTTACTTTTTTTCTGCGGGGTAATAAAGAGGCAAAGCAAGTATTCCTTGTTTCGAGTTTTTCCAAATGGATGGCTAAAGCGATCCCCATGAAAAAAACAGACAGTGGATGGATAGCTCTTGTTAAACTTGCTGCAGGAAAGCACTTGTATAAATTCATTATAGACGGAACATGGAACATCGATGATGAGAATTTGATGAGGGAAAAAGATGATCAGGGGAATATTAATTCGATTTATTATAAAGCAAATGCCACATTTATCTTGCCGGGTTTTCCCAAGGCGAAAAAAGTTTACCTGGCAGCCAGCTTTAATAATTGGAGAGAAACGGAACTATCAATGAACAAAACAACATCCGATTGGGAGATTCCTTTATATCTTTCGGATGGCACCTACAGCTATAAGTTTAAAGCAGACAATGAATGGCTTGATGACCCAAAAAATAATAATCGTCTTGCGAATAAATCAGGAGGTTTCAACTCGGTAATACAAATTGGCACACAAAGTCTGATTAAAGATTTGAGGTATTATCAAAACGAATTAGCTATTGATGAGCAGGTAGGTAACAATGTGAAAATAATTGATGACCTTGTGAATATAGGATATAGCTATGTGAAAATTCATGGTTATTCCAATGCTATAGAAAGTTTTCAAAAAGCAGTCATGCTGTATGGGCAAATGAAAGATCATTCAGGCATGGGTGATATACTGATGAACATAGCCGACGCTTACCGTGATCTTTCCGATTTTCCACATCTGCTTGAATATTTGCAAAAAGCTATCACGGAGTATGAAAAAGCAGGTAATGCAAACGGCTTGGCAAGAGCCCTTCGAAAGGCGGGTTATTATTATCTGAACCTACCTTATTTTCCTACTGCAGTGGAATATTTTCAGCGATCATTGGCTCACTACAAGCAATTGGACAAACAAAAAGAGGTGGCGGATTTATTAGGTGATATCGGTCATTCTTATCTCCTTATTCGTGATACCGTTCAGGCATTAGCCCATCTCCAACAAGCATTAAACCTTAATCAAAAAATAGAGAATAAAGAAGGAATAGCGAGGAATTTCTGGATTCTGGGAGACTATTACTTTAGAATTTCATCAAACATTCCCAAAGCGCTTAATTATTTCCAAAAATCTTTAAGTCTTTTTGAAGAGACGAACAATAAAATTGGTGCTGGCCAAGTACTTGCAAATATTGCGGAAGTTTATATGTTGGCTCCTGATTCTGCCTTACAAAATGCGGGAGTATTGCTGGCTGAAAAATACACCAGATCTATTGAAAATAACAAAAAATGGCTGAAGATTACTCAAGAACTGTTGCCGGAATCAGAACAACTGAGTCCGATAAAAGTGATTAGCAATGCATTTGAAAAAGCAGGAAAATTTGATAGTGCCTATCATTATTTTAAGCAATACATAGTACTGCGTGATAAAATCGTTAGCATCGATAAGCAAAAAGAAATTACCCGTCTCGAAACGAAGTATGAATATGAAAAAAAGGGAGATTCTCTGAAACTGCAGCAAGATCTCACGGATGAAAAATTACAAAAACAATTACTTCTCTTCAGGCAACAGCAACAGCTATTGGAACTCAATCAAAGTCAGCTTGCCTTAACCAATAAAGAAAAAGACCTTCAGCATTTAACTTACCTGAAAACGCAGGCCGATCTTGAAAATGAACGATTAGTCAAACAGCAAAAAGAAAAAGAAAACCAACTACAGTCGGTGCAAGTAAAATCATTGACTCAAAAAAATGAGATCATCCAGCTAAACCAACAACGGCAATGGGTCTATATCATCGGAGGATTTCTTTTATTGAGCCTGGGGTCTGTTTATTTTATTTATCGTGGCCGCCTTCGGAGTATGCGGCTAGAAACCCAACTGGTAAAAGAAAAAGCTGCACAGGAAAAAAAAGAAACAGAATTTCAGCACAAACTTGCCGATATCTCAATGTCTGCATTACGTTCACAAATGAACCCACATTTTATTTTCAATTGTTTAAACTCTATTAAATTATATACTACTC
>JANPEU010000013.1:0-2642 GCA_031423175.1 Bacteroidota bacterium | reverse complement strand
CATGAGAGGAACCATGACCATTCCCAAAGTTCCAATGATAGATTGTATGTGGTCCAGTACCTGCTGATGTATTTGTAAAATCAACATTCCCTGCTGAATCTGTTGCGAAAGTAAAATCTGCTGCACAGGTAGAGGTGGAAGCAGTTACGTATACCGGATGACAGAATGTATCCACGCATAGACCATTCATATCAGATATCATTAAGCATACATTGTAAATTCCTGTGTCAGCATATTGGTGTGAAGGGTTGGGTGAAGCAGATGTGTTGCCATCGCCAAAATCCCAGGTCCACGAAGTGATTGTGTGGCTACTGAGTGAATGGTCCATAAAATTTATGGTGAGGTTAGAGGAAGGAACACTCATGAAATCAGCATCGCAGTTTGCCGGTGGATGAGGAATTACAATTGAGTCGCAGAATGTACTCGAACAATGAGGCGTATCTGCAGTAACAGTCAGGCATACATAGTAAGTACTTGGATGAGCATATGTGACAGTGGGATTCTGCTGATGACTTGCATGCCCATTTCCAAATGTCCATGCATAGGTTATTAAGTGTCCGGTGATAGAGGACGAATCGTGGAAAGTAACGCTATGATGTGCGGTGTCGATTGTGTAGGTGAAGCCTGCAAAACAGGTTTGGGCTGATATATATTTTCCTGCTATTAGAAACAGGAATAATAGTATTTTAGTAATTGTTTTTCTCATGATTATAGTTTTATTCTTTAAAGGTAATAAATAAATTTTGGGGATTACTGTTTCAAGGCTCGAAAATCTTATCTCGCTCTTGCAATAAGTAGTTGGGATTTAAAAAGTGGGCACGATTTATAATTTTTGCGACCTTTTCATAATCAGTCTGATCTTTTTCGGAAAACATTAGCTGCATACTCATTTTTTACATCTGTTTGAAAATATTATTCTAAAACAAAGAGATCATTTTCGCTACTACGAACTCATATATTTGTCAAGGGAATATTCTTTAATACGCGATTTCACACGTTTCATCTTCTTATTTATTTTAAAAATATCGAACGTTTCCGGATCATACTTTTTACCAACCCAACTCTTAATGTCATTAAATTCGGGATGTTTTGTGTCCTTTAAAATTTCAAGCATATAATAAAAGCCATGAATTCCGCCGCAATCTTCCGGTGGACAATTTCCTTCTCCGGAAATACATATTGGGTATTTATTATTTGAATCCAAATCGATGTGATTATTGAGCTGAACTTAATGTTCCCAATGATCGCCAAAATCATAAGTGTATGTAATAGTTTGTCCCGGTCTTTTGAGGACGCCCGAGACAGGTACTCCAAAAGCATCAATCAGATCAGGAAAATCTGCTTCTATTTCCGGATATCTGACTCCAAAAATAAGATCGCCACGATCGAATTGAAAGAGATGTGAGTCAGTCCACCCCATTGCAAATTGGATAGTAATATGGAGCTCCAAAAGGCTGATTTCACTTAGAACATGCAGTCGTCGAACTATTGCAGGTTTCGTACTTAAAAGAGTAACAGTTATATCGGATACCTGATTGATTTCGTAAATTTCCTTAGACTTCATTGCTTAACAAAAATAGATAAAGTTTATTTCTATTTAAACTAATTATTTTTGATGTCTGAATTTGTCAACCAATTCCATTTCAATGAATCAATTGTAAATTTTTAGGATTGAAACTTTATTCAATTTGTATAATCGTTTACTTCGTGAAACACAAAATATTGTTACTTTTCATTTTTTCTATTGCTTTCACTTCGGTGACATAACCTGCATCATTTTTTAGCTTCAATCTGGTTTTTAAGATTACTAATCATTTTGAAAAGCATTTTAGAAATTTCCTCTAACGAACTTTTGATGTCGGAAAAGTTCTTTTTTTGAGAGTTTTCAATTTTATCAAGAGCAGCAGAACATTCAAATGCAGATCCGCGAGCAATAACAAAAAAGTTTTTACGATCGGCCTTACTAAATCTGCTACTATCCGAACATCCGATTGCAACAGGAATCATTGCAAAAGAAAAAGAACTTGCAATCACTATTCCGTCAGTAAATAATTTCAAATCCATAACGGGAAAAGGAGTTGAAGCAGAAGTAGAAGGAAAAAATATTAAGGTTGTTAGTCCGGGCTATCTCAAAGAAAACAATATCACATTGCCTGAAAATTATTCAACAACAAATGCAGAAACAATTGTGTTCATCATCGTTAATAATCAATTAGCCGGATACATTGCCCTTGCAGACAAAATCCGTCCTGAATCTTTTGATGCAATTAAAACGCTTCACACAAACGGTATCAAATCAATATTACTCACTGGCGATAACTCAACAGTAGCAAAGAGCGTAAGCGATGAATTGAAGATGGATGGTTTTTTTGCTGAAGTACTACCACATCAGAAATTAGAAAAGATAAAAGAGTTATAAAGTAAAGGAGAATTTGTTGCAATGACCGGTGATGGAGTAAACGATGCTCCCGCTTTAGCGCAGGCAGATGTTGGTATAGCAGTAGGAAGCGGAAGTGATATAGCGGCAGAGACTGCAGGAATTATCCTTGTAAACAGCAATCCGAAAGACATAGTCAATCTTATTCTTTTCGGTAGAGCTACCTATCGGAAAATGGTACAGAATCTTGTTTGGGCAACCGGAT
>JANPEU010000012.1:0-2498 GCA_031423175.1 Bacteroidota bacterium | reverse complement strand
GAAAAAACAGAAAGAAGGCGGGGCTTAAACTTTTGCATTAAACAAAAATAAATTATTTGTTACTTGCAGCATGACAATTTGCTGACACAATAAAAAATCGTTAAGAATACCTTTGTCAGCCTTTTAAACGGATTTATATGAAAAAAATTTTATCAGCTTTTTTATTTGTAACAGTTTTAGTGATTGCTTTAACTTCATTTAAAGCAACTACACCATTCACCACTCACGACTCACGACTCACGACTGACGACACATTGCATTATCCAGAAGAAAAACATTTTAAAAATATTCAGCAGTTAACTTTTGGTGGCGATAATGCAGAAGCTTATTTCAGTTTCGACTGTAAATGGATAATTTTTCAACGTACCAATCCCAAAGAAGGAATACTATGTGATGAAATGTTTATTGGAAAAGTGCCGAAGTATGGCGAAAAATTTGAATACAAAAAAGTAAGTACGGGAAAAGGAAGAACAACCTGTGGCGCATTTTTAAAAGATGGTAAACATATTATTTATGCTTCCACACATTTAGGGGCAGATACCTGTCCGCCCGTGCCGGATCGGAAAAAATATGGCAACAAATACATCTGGCCACTGTACGATAGCTATGATATTTTTATGGCTGATTTAAATGGAAAAGTTATTAAGCAACTTACTCATGCCAAAGGATATGATGCAGAAGCCACGATTTCTCCAGATGGTAAAAAAATGCTATACACAAGCAATAAGGATGGCGATATTGATTTATATATTATGAATTTAAAAAACGGGAAAGAAAAAAGGATAACAAATCTATTGGGTTATGATGGTGGTGCATGGTTTAGTCCTGATGGAAAAAAATTAATCTGGAGAGCAAGTCGTCCAAAGACCGATGCTGAAATAAAAGAGTACAAAGATTTATTAGCAGAAAATTTAGTAGCCCCAACCAATATGGAAGTATATATTGCCAACATAGATGGAACCAATATTCGCCAGGTAACAAAATATGGTCAGGCGAACTGGGCTCCGGCATATATGCCCGACAACAAGCGAATTATTTTTGCCAGTAATCATGAATATAAAAGAGGATTTCCATTTAATCTTTATACAATAGATGAAGATGGCAGCAATCTTCAGAAGATCAGCCGTGATAAAGGATTTGATGCATTTCCCATGTTTTCTCCAGATGGGAAGAAAATTATTTTTTGCAGTAATCGTAGTAATGGAGGGACAAGGGATACGAATATTTTTATTGCTGACTGGGTCGAGTAAATAATTAAAAATTAAGAATTGATAATTAAAAATTGGAATAGTAGCTTTGGGCGTATTATTAATTTTTAATTATTCATTATTAATTACGATTTATGTACAACGGACTGCTTCACACCCATAATTTACTGCGCTGGATAATCTTAGTTTTATTATTAGTTGCAGTTTATCGCCATCTTACTGCAGGTGCGAGAACTTTTAATGCAACAGATAAAAAAGTTGGAAAGTTCCTGATGATCTTTGCCGATATCACATTATTGGTTGGATTATACCAGTGGTTTATGGGCTCAGTTGGATTGAAAATGATTCAAAGCGCCGGAATGAGTGCAGTAATGAAAGACCGGGTTTTAAGATTCTGGGCTATTGAACATACTATCGGTATACTGATCGCAATTGTATTAATTCATATTGGATATTCTTATGCAAAGAAAATATTGCCCGATTCAACCAAGCATAAAAGATCCTTATTGTTTTATGGGTTGGCTTTACTTATAATTCTTATTTCTATTCCCTGGCCTTTCAGGGAAGGAATCGGCAGGCCGTGGTTTCCCGGGATGTAAAAAAAATAGGAGTACCGCAGCTGCGGGATTTTTTATTTCTTCAGATCTCTATAAAAAATCTTGCTTACGATTTTCCAGCCATCTTTTGTTTTCAGGAGACTCATAATGTCGTGAAAATAAAATGTTGGATATTCTATAGTTAGTTTAGCAGTAGCGGCATTACCAAAAACCTGTACACTTTCAATCTTTGTTTTTCGATCCTGTTTAATGCCGGTGTTCCGGGTTCTTGCCATAAAATCTTTCAGCAATACATTCATGACTGTATCATTCCGCATATAACGCATTTGTCCATCTGGTAAAAATGCTTTGGAGAACATTACACTATCGCCATTGGTGCCGCCATCCAAATAATAATTACAAACGGTTTCAATCTCTTTAACCGTCTGCGGATCGCTTTGTGCTTTTGCGGAGAAAGTAAAAATGAATGACAGAATTAAAAATGAAATTATTTTTCTCATACAATTGTGTTTTGAATGAAAATAATGAGAGAAAATTAAAAAAGATAGTTAAATATTAACCAGCGATTGATTTAAGGGTTGAACAGAAATGCTGCATTTCTTCCATCGTTCCTACACTCACTCTAGCCCATTTGCCATCAGTATAGGTATTGGAACGAAGAATGATATTTTGTTTATCAAACATATCCTGTGCAAAATCGCCTTTATAATTTTTTATAGGATAAAAAATGAAA
>JANPEU010000011.1:0-5781 GCA_031423175.1 Bacteroidota bacterium | reverse complement strand
TTTTCAAAAGGCACATCAAAGAACAAAGAATGATGTAAGACATTTTTGAGTTTTTTATTTAATCCCACATAATACATCAAACAGGAAGGTGCCATTATTTTTTTACTCCAATATTTTTCTGAATAGCTTCTGTATTTCTCTTCAAGCAAATTTGTTTCCGTAAAATGATAATCTGCACCACTGATAATTACTTCAGCTTCATAATCATTTTTATCGGTTACAATTTTCTTTGCTAAATTATTTTCAATAACAAGCTGCTTTACATTTTCATTAAACTGAAATTTTACTCCTTTCTCCAACGCAAGTTTATACATCCCTTCCACTACACTATACATTCCACCCTGGGGATACCATGTCCCTAATTTTATATCGGCATAATTCATCAGGCTGTATAATGCCGGTGTATTTTCGGGCAAAGCACCCAGAAACAAAACCGGAAATTCCATCAATTGTCTCAGGTGTGGATGTTTAAAATATTTATGAATATGTTTTTTAATAGAATTAAAAACATCCAATCTGAAAATACCTTTGATAATGTTCCAGTCAAAGAACTCGGCAACCGAACGGCCGGGTTTATGAACAAGATTATTTATTCCTGTTTCATATTTATATAAAGCTTCTTTAAGATATTTATCCAATTGCTCAGCACTTCCTGGCTCAATGTTTTCAAATACTGATTTCAATTTTTCATAGGATGCAGGAATATCCGTTTGATACTTATCCCAGTAAATACGATAAGACGGATCGAGTCTTTTCAGTTGATAGTAATCCGACACTTTTTTGCCAAATGAATTAAAATATCTTTCAAACACATCGGGCATCCAGTACCAGGATGGACCCATATCAAAAGTAAATCCATTTTCTTTTAATTGCCTTGCCCTTCCCCCGGCTGTTTTGTTCTTTTCTATTACAGTTACATCCCACCCTGCATTTGCCATAAATGTCGCAGCAGATAAACCTGCAAAACCACTTCCGATTACTATAATTTTTTTATTCAAAATTTTTTTAGTTAAGTTGAATTTGTTCTTTCAGCAATTTACGGGCAAAATGGATGCGGCTCTTAATGGTACCAAGAGGTTCATTCATTGCAAATGCTATTTCATGGTATTTATATCCTTCAAAATAAAGTTTAAATGGCCGGTTGAATATTTCAGGCAATTCCTGAACTCTTTTCCGTATTTCTTTTAAGCCAATATTTGCCTCCACATTATTTTCAGAAGAGACGGGGTTATTGAATATTTTGAACTCCTCAGTAAAATCGCAAGAAACGATATTTCGTTTAACTTTTCTACGGTAATCGTTAATGAAAATATTACGCATTATTGTGTAAAGCCAGGCTTTAATATTTGTTCCGGCATTATATTTTTCACGGTTTGCAATAGCCTTGTAAAGCGTCTCCTGGCATAGATCTTTGGCATTCTCGCTATTTTTTGTAAGGCTGATAGCAAATGGTTTTAACGATTCTGAATGTTCCAGTACCAGGTAATTAAATTCTGAAGTTGACATAATAATTTGTTTAACTATTTAGATACAAAGTTAAACAGATTATTATGGGGGTTAAATTTCCTGTTTAAGGAACAGGCAAAAAAATCGAAAAATGGTGAACAAAAAATCAGGATTGAACAGAAGAGATGTATTCAATAACCTGGCTTAAAGATTTCTTGAGATGAAATGTTTCGGGAATTTGCTTTTTATACTGTTGAGTAATATAGCCAGAAATAATCACTGGAGTTTTTAAAGCATGTATTTTCAGCACCTGCATATATTTTTCCAAATTAAATTTGGCTGACGTGGAACTTAGATGAATATAAATGATATCTGGTGAGAGATTTTTAATTACAAAGGCTGCATCTACTAATGGAATATTTGCCCCGAGGTAATAAACTTTTGCCCCCCGGGATTTTAATAAATAATAAACGAACAGCAAACCCAATTCGTGATGCTCGGATTCAGGCAAAAACAATAAAAAGGATTTATTCATTTGATAATGTGAATGAGTACACTCAATGCCATTAATCAGTTTGCTGCGGATTATATTCGTTACAAGACGCTCCTGCGCCGGATTGATATTATTGGTAAGCCAGAGAATCCCAATTCTTTCCAAAAAAGGAAAGATAAGTTGTGTTATTGTTTTTTCTATCCCCCGGGAAAGTATATAATTGTCAATTTGTGTCTCAAATTCCTCCAACTGCATAGTTGATAAATTCGCAATTAGATCGTTGACTAACCGGTCCCGCTGGGCATCCATATCATTCAGTGAAAGTATTTTTTCCAGAATCTCAACTTCAGACATTTTACTTATGTGAGAAATTTTAAACCCATTTTTATTAAGTAGTGAAATATTAAGAATATGCCGTAGCTCATCCGAAGAGTACCTGCGGATATTTGTATCGGTACGTGATGGTTTGATAAGAGCATAGCGCTGCTCCCAGATACGGATCGTGTGAGCTTTTATTCCTGAAATAGTTTCCAGATCTTTTATAGTAAAACTGTCCATATTCGCAATAACAAAGTAAAAACAGAATTGTTTAACTTCTTAAATCAAAACTAAATCAACTGAGGGTTCATCAATTTTCCGGATTCGGATAGTTTGTGCAGAAACGGAGAAATTGAAGGATTGGATAAAGCTTCTAGATGTCGGAAATGATGCAGATCAGAACCCACAAAGTTATAGTAGCCCTTTTTCAAAAGATGTTGTGCAAGATTGCTGGCAGATTTGCCATAATAGCCAGACAAAGAATTAATGTTTAATTGAAAATAATGCCCCGCATCTTTCAGATCATCATAAAATTCTTTAGCATGTTCTAGATAAATATACCGCTCCGGATGAGCGATAATGGGTTGATAACCCTGCATCGTAAGTTCAAATAATATTTCCTTTAAATCAAATGGCGGATTAGCTAACGAAAACTCAACTAACACCATGTTTTCATATACCGTAAGCAATTTTTCTTTTTGCGAAAGCAGTTTTTCAACATGTTCATCCAAAAAATATTCAGCAGCTGCATTAATTTCTACATCTATATTTTCATTTTTTACAGCAGCCCGGAGTAGCTCCAGTTTTTCATTAATTATTTCCGGAGTGTTTTTATACATCGCCCACATGATGTGGGGTGTGGTAATGAATTTTTTAAATCCCAGCTTCATCATTCGCCGTATGAGCTCTAGTGAAGTTTGTAAGTCAGGTGACCCATCATCAATTCCTGGCAATAGGTGCGAATGCATATCTGTTCCCACTATACTATAGTCTGGAACTGATGATGATTTGGAAAATAATTTAAACATGAGATTTATTGAATCAAAATTACAATGAATTTTGTTTTCAAAAATTTCTTTTGGGTAATGATGCGAAAACTTTATGTATCAGTTCGCTATTTGAAAAAATCAGATGCCAGGCCGTTAAAAACAGAATCATGAAGTCGGTATAAAAGGAAATATTTTTCTGATACCATTGTTCTAACCTTCCTTTGTATTCAAAAATTTGGCGATAAGCTTGTTGAATGTCTTTACTATCCGAAATTATTTTTTCTTCATCTCTGAAAATAACGGAGCCGATACCCGTAATTCCCGGAGGGGTATTATAAACCACAGCTTTTATTTCATCTGTATATAAATCAAAACTTTTTTTCATCAAAGGCCTGGCACCCACAAAACTCATATCGCCCATCAATACATTAATGATTTGAGGAAGTTCGTTAATTTTTGTAATGCGAAGGAGTTTTCCCATTTTAGTTACCCGGGGGTCATTACGCAATGTAATTTCTCCTGTGCCGATATTGGGACTGTTCTTCATCATGGTTGCAAACTTCCAGATTTCAAATTCTTTGCTTTTAAACCCAATCCTTTTTTGAAAGAAAAAAACTTCATGCTCACCGGTAAACTTTAAAAGAATAATGATGGGCAATAAGATCGGGGAAAGAATAATTAATGCAATCAGGGAAAATGTAAAATCGAAAAAACGTTTCAGGATAAGATACATAGAAGATAGTTTAGCCTCACCCCAACCCCTCTCCTTACGGAGAGGGGCTTAGACTCCGCAAGCAGAAAAGTTCTTATAGGATTCAGGAATTATTTTTTAAAATTAGAAACCCCTCAAAGATGAGGGGTTTTGATGAAATTTTTATAGAGAATATATTGGGTAATCGTATTTGTTTAAAATTTTAATTCCCCGGAGTCTTGTCTTACCGAGCGGCACTTTAGTGAGTTTATTAACTTAAAGAAGGTAAGCGAGGTATCTCTGAGTCATTAAAGTTTGAGATACCTCAACTACTTTTTCCTAAACTATAATGAGTTTTAAATTTGCCGTTTCGGTATGACAAGACTCAGAACATTTGATGATTCTTTATAAAATCCAAATCGAGGCAATACCAATTTAATAAACAGATTTGATTTTCCCTGCAACTTCAGCCATCTCTTCATCTGTAATATTAGTAGAACAGGGAATACTTAAACAACGCTGATACACAAAATTAGATTTATCTTCCTTTGTATAATAAATATCATCTTTAAACATCCGGAGTTGGTTCATAGGCACCCAAAAAGGTCTTGACTGTAGCTGATTATCGTTTAAAATTTTCAGAACATCTTTTTGTTTATTGGTCATAATGGTAAAGAGCCATAGGTTGCAATCCACATCAGGACTAATCTCCTGAAATTTTATATCTCCCAGACCGCTTAAAGCGTTCCGGTAGAAAGCATTAATTTCTTTTTTTCTTTTAATGAAAGATGGTAAAAGTTCCATTTGACCTACACCCATTGCAGCCAGTACATTTACCAATCGGTAATTATATGCTACCTCATCATGAATATATTCAAATGAATCACTTTTAGCTTGTGTGGTAAGATGTTTTGCTTTTTTTGCCAGCTCTTCATCATTGGTAACGATTACGCCACCACCACCGGTTGTAATAATTTTGTTCCCGTTAAAACTAAAACACCCCATCATTCCAAAACCGCCGGAATGTTTTCCTTTATAGTATGAACCCAATGATTCGGTTGAATCTTCAACCACCTTCAATTTATATTTTGATGCAAGCTGCATGAGCTTGTCCATATTACAAATATTGCCCAGCACATGTACCGGCATTATACAACGGATGGTTCTTCCATCTTTTACATAAAATAATTCGCCGTTCTTCTCATCTGTCTCATTTTCTAAAAACTCTTTCAGCAGATCCAAATCCATCTGCCAGGTTTTTGTATCTACATCAATTAAAATGGGATCGGCACCGGTATATTTAATAGAATTAATACTTGCTATAAAAGTAACATTTGGTGCAATCACATAATCTTCACGATGCACACCTGCAAGCATCAATGCAATATGAAGAGCAGAAGTACCATTACTGGTTGCCACTCCATATTTACAGCCAGCAAACTCTGCCACCATATTTTCAAATTTGGTAACATAAGAGCCTACAGATGAAACCCAACCAGTTTCAAGACATTCTTGTACATATTTCATTTCATTGCCTGCGATATTGGGGCCTGATAGAAGGAGCATAACTATGTTTTAATGTGCTGGTGAGCTAATATGCCAATTTGCAAATTATAGCAACTGTAACTTGAGATTTAATTTAAGAATTCAAAAAAATCATTACGTATCATAATTGGCACATTTGCTTATTTGCAAATTTGCTATTAAATATTCCTGAACTTCTGCGAATGTGCGTCGGTAATCAATCCGCTTTTCATCAGCTTTGCAATTTCACGAATGCCATCGGGAACTTTTTTAGTGATTGTAAAGCCCAGTTCATTTTTTATCAAATCACAATTGACACG
>JANPEU010000010.1:0-3240 GCA_031423175.1 Bacteroidota bacterium | reverse complement strand
TATTTACAAAACATACATCCTCGTGTTGAAGAATACAATACATAATGTCATTAGTGTTTCTGCCGCAATAATTATTGTGGTTGTCATTATTATTACTTCAGCAGGAGGCAGTGCATGATAATAAATTAAAAAACTAATTATACAGCAACCCGCCTCCAAAAAAGGCGGGTAATTTTTTTGGGCCATCCTAAATCCTTCCCAAAGGGAAGGACTTGGAAGAGCCTGATAAAACGAAATAATTTTAAAATATTAAACAACTTAAAGTCCCGCAGATGCGGGATTTGGAGGGGCTTAAAATGACATCATACTATAATAACGACACGATTATTTATTCAAACGGCGAGTTTGTAAAAGCTGCAGAAGCGAAAATGGATTTGTACAGCCAGTCTTTGCACTATGGTTATAGTGTGTTTGAGGGAATCCGTTCTTATAAAACAGTGAATGGCGAAACAAAAATCTTTAAAGAGGTTGAGCATTATGAAAGATTAAAGAATTCTGCAGCAGCATTGAACATGCCTTATCACTGGACAACAGAAGAACTGATTGATGCTACTTACGAAGTATTAAAACAAAATAACCTTGGAGATGCTTATATCCGACCAGTGGTGTATGCGCCGGCGAATATGAAGTTTGATGTGAATGAAAAATCTTTCATTGTTATTGAAGCATGGGAAATGCAGCCATTCCTTGGTGAAAAATTATTAAGGGTAATGACTTCATCGTTTCAACGGCCGAATCCAAAAGGATTTAAAATTCATGCAAAAGCTGCGGGGCATTATGTAAACTCAATACTTGCAAGCCAGGAAGCGAAAGCAAATGGCTATGATGAAGCACTATTGCTGGATATGAATGATTATGTAGCTGAAGCACCGGGAGCAAATTTATTTTTTGAAAAAGACGGGAAACTGTTTACTCCTGCATTGGGAAATATTTTACCTGGTATTACAAGGGCAACTGTTTTAGAAATATGCAATGAATTGAATATTGAAGTAGAAGAAAAATTTTTCACTGTTGATAAACTGAAACAAGCAGATGCAGCTTTCTTCTGCGGTACAGCTGCCGAAGTAATTGGATTTGAAAGTTTGGATGAATATAAATTTCCGTTGAACTGGAATGAGAGTGTTTCAAGAAAAATACAACTGGCATATAAAGACAAAGTGGTTGAGAAAAAATTGTTGCCACTGAAGCACAGAAGCACTGAGAAAGAAATGGCTTAGTGATGCATCCCCTCCTTTGGAGGGGCGAATTGAGTGAAGTAACAAATTTAGGAGACTGGGGTGGGTTGCCGAATAGAATTACAGAAAGTACAAGGTCTCATGTATGAGAAATAGGGTCCTGTAAAAGTGTAAATTGAAGTTGAACAACATTCAATCACTTTAAAAACAGAGACCCATGACACAAGTTAAGAAATTAGATTTTAGCGGTACAACTATTTATATTGGCATAGATGTACACAAAAAAAGCTGGCGGATAAATGTTCAGGACAGCGAATTTGAGTTAGAAGATTTTTCACAAAATGCCGATGTAGTTCTTTTACATAAACATTTAAACCGAAAATATCCTGGTGCTACTTTTAAATTATGTTACGAAGCAGGCTTCAGTGGCTTTGGTGTACAGCGTTGGTTAAGCAGTTTTGGTATGAATTGCCAGTTGGTAAATGCAGCAGATGTAGCTACCACCGACAAGGAGAAGCGGCAGAAGAATGATAAAATTGATGCCCGTAAATTGTGTGACCACTTACAGAGTAAAAAAATGAAAGCTCTTTATGTACCACCATTGCATTGGGAGCATAGCCGTTCATTAGTGAGAGCAAGAGCAAAAATTGTAAGTAACCAAACCCGTTGTAAAAACCGGATATGGCAATTACTTCATTTTAGCGGATTGACTTTACCTAAAGATTATGAAGCAGGTCAGTACTGGAGCAAACGATTTATTAAGGAACTGGAGGCAGTTGATTGTGGCGGCGAAATATTAAAAACAACGCTGCAGTTATATATCAAAGACTATCAGCAAACCAAAATATTGCTGCTGGAAGCCACCCGCTGTATTCGCAAGCTTTGTAAAAATCCGGAATATGAAAAAGGCGTAAGCCTTTTAAGAAGTATTCCGGGCATTGGCGAAATTAATGCAGCTGTAATATTGTTTGAGTTGCATGATATAAAACGGTTCAAACATTTTGACCATTTATGCAGCTATGTTGGGTTGGTGCCTAATACCAGCGACAGCGGCGAAACAAAGAGAACCAAAGGCATTACCAATCGCTGTAATCATTATCTGCGTACAGCCTTGGTAGAAAGCAGTTGGAGTGTTATTCGTAAAGACCCGGCTTTATTTATGAAGTACAAAGCATATTGCCGGAAAATGGAAAAAAATAAAGCCATTATACGTGTAGCAAAACATTTGCTTTCGAGAATAAACTATGTGTTGAAAAATAAAATTGAGTATGTAATGGGTATTGTGGCGTAAAGGTTTTTTTGAGGCATTTGCAGAAATGCATTTGTACAAGAAATAGCCATTGAAAAATCAACGGCTATTTACAAATGCGTATCTGACCGGATTATTCCTGGCAGGTTGCTCCTCAGCAGAGCCTGCTTCCGCTTAGTCCGGTAGTTTGAAATTATTAAAAAGTTACGTATAAAAATAAAAAGTTCTTTACCAGGCACCCTATCGTTTAGTCGCACATGCAGCACTTGTGAACGAAATCAAAGTTGTCTGTCAGCACAAGGATACAGGGTGTCATAATAAAAATTAAAAAAGACCATGCGACCTTTTTGAAAGAGAAAAGTGTTCGTTGATTGAAGTGTGCTTTTTAAATTAACACGTAACACTAAAAAAACGACTATAGGGAGAAACTAATAAAAATATAAACTATTTGTTCAACGGATGCAGCGTATTCTCATCATTGAAGTGTGCGACCTGCCTATGCCGAAACGGCTTCGTGCAGGCAGGCGCAAGTAAAGCCTAATCAGGGAGCTAATGCTGGAATCAAAATATTCATTCTCTATTTCTTCGCTCCCCCGCTGAATTGGCGTACCTTCGCCGCTCGTTAAAAAAAAAGCAATTAGCTTACCCCTTTTCAGACTTTTGCCAAGCAGGTATTAGCTAAAAGCTTGAAGCTAACAGCTAAAAGCTGAACTCATGGATATAAGAAACATCGCAATTATTGCCCACGTTGACCACGGTAAAACAACCTTGGTTGACAAAATTTTACACACAACGAAAGTTTTCCGCGACAATCAG
>JANPEU010000009.1:0-3102 GCA_031423175.1 Bacteroidota bacterium | reverse complement strand
TTTTCAAGTAAAAGTTTTACCGGAAGATGCAGACCCAATGGACATTCGTTATAATATGATTAACTGGGTACATCGCAGTACAAGAGGGTGGAGTTATGGTACTTCTGTAACTGATCCACGAACTGGTGAAATAATAAAAGGGCAAGTTTCATTGGGTTCATTACGTGTACGCCAGGATTATTTAATTGCTGCAGGCTTATTAGCTCCCTACGAAAACAACTCCCCTTTAGGGGATGGGGGCGATAAGATGCTGAAGATGGCTTTAGAAAGATTAAAACAATTATCAGCACATGAAGTGGGACACACAATCGGCTTGATGCATAATTATGCTGCCAGTGTAAGCAACCGTGCAAGTGTAATGGATTATCCTCATCCAACTGTTAAGTTAAATGCTACAGGCGAAATTGATCTGAGCAATGCGTATGATAATAAAATTGGAGAGTGGGATAAAGTTGCCATTGCTTTCGGTTACCAGGATTTTTCGCCCGGCATAAATGAAGCAGCATCCCTGAATAAAATATTATCCGATGCAGAAAAAAAGGGGTTGCAGTTTATTTCTGACCAGGATGCAAGGGCTGCAGGTGGTTTGCATCCGCAAGCACATCTTTGGGATAATGGCAATGATGCAGTAACGGAATTAAAAGATGTAATGAAAGTGCGGACAAAAGCATTATCCGAATTTGGTGAAAAAAATATCCGCCCCGGTATGCCGATGGCTATGCTGGAAGATGTTTTAGTGCCTGTTTATTTTTATCATCGTTACCAGGTAGAAGCAGTAACCAAAATAGTCGGTGGTATGTATTATACATATGCAACGAGAGGAGACGGGCAAATCATCACTAAAACATTATCAAAAGACGAACAAAGAAGGGCATTGAATGCCGTAGTTGATTGTATGGATCCGAAATTTTTATTAATCCCGGATCGTATTTCACAATTAATTCCGCCACGGCCTTCAGGATACGATTTTACCCGGGAATTATTTAAAAAAAGAACCGGGCTTGCATTTGACGCTTTATCACCTGCTGAAACAGCAGCTGACTTGCCCCTATCTTTTTTATTTAATTCTGAAAGGCTGAACCGAATGGTGCAGTATGAAGCAGTGAATAATGGATTAGGTGTAGCAGAAATGATTAATACTTTAATTGCAAAAACATGGAAGGCTCCAAAGTTAAACGGTATAGAAAAATTAATTCAATTACAAACCGAGCAGGTATTACTTACTTATCTACTTTCAGCAAGTGTAAATGATAATAATTCTTTTGCTGTAAAATCAGTTTTACAAAAAGTATTGAAAGATTTAAAAGCTTTTATAGAAGTACAAACCAAAACTTCAACGGATGAGACTTATAAAGGCCATCTCCTGTTTGCATTAGAAAGAATGACTAAACCGCAAGATGCAAAACCAACAATTCACAAAGCGATTCCACCCGGTGCACCGATTGGGTGTGATGGAGATGAATAGACTTTATCAATTAACTATTCAAACTCTTATGTGTGTTGTCACAAAACGGCGGAGTCTTGGTATGCTTGCACTGACAAAACCAGATTTCTTCTGCTTTATCAAATTGTACTTTAATACTTCTGTAGGGTAAGCCTTCAATTTGTTTATGGCTGTTGTCACAAAAAGGAGTTTTTAAAGTAAGTCCGCAGGTACACCAGGAGTAAACTTTGCCCGGTTCTACGGTTATTCCTATCGGTTCGCATTGGGTTGTTCTCGGAAAATTGACATTCGGTATTAAATCCATTATAAAAAAATTAATATAGTTTTACAAACTGGTAAAGATTAAATGTTTTGTTTAGTTGATAATCTGCTTCAATTTTTTTCATCAGATCATCTTTCGATATGCATTTCATTTTATTTTGTTGAATAAGCCAATATGCTTTTTCTGCCAATAGCCAGAATTTTTTATCGGTAACATGTGCCTTTTGTAATTGATGCAATAGTATATCCAATAATTCTTTTACCCCTGATTTTTGTGAAGCAATTGTTTTTACAATTGGCACCTCGTTATAATGTTTGCTGAATGTTGGCGCCAGCATTTGCATCAGGTTTTTTACAAACAAATCTGCATCGGGCCTGTCAGCTTTATTTACCACAAACACATCTGCTATTTCCATTAACCCTGCTTTCATCGTTTGTATTTCATCGCCGGCTTCGGGAACCATAACTACAACGGTTACATCCGCCATGCCTGCAATTTCAATTTCGCTCTGCCCCACACCTACTGTTTCTATAATGATATGATCAAATGGAGCAGCCTTTATTAAATCTGTTATCTCAATTATCTTCGGATGCAACCCACCCATACTTCCTCTTGTAGCTAATGAGCGGATAAAAACATGTGGATTCACATACCAATCACTCATTCGTATCCTGTCGCCTAATAATGCACCAAGATTAAATGGCGAAGAAGGATCAATACAGAGAACTGCTACTTTTTTCCCGTCATCTACCAATAATCCTATCAACGCATCTACCAATGTACTTTTTCCTGCACCGGGCGGTCCGGTAATACCAATAATTTTTGTTGGTTGAGAAGAAGAAATATTTTCTAACAATTGATGATAGCCCTCTTGTTCATTTTCAACAAGAGAAATGCCTCTTGCCAACGACTTAATATCACCCTGCTTTATTTGATTTAATAATTGTTGCCACATAAATAATAAATACTTCGGTAAGTTAAGAATTATACCGAATCACCATACAATATAGTCCAAAATGAAAGTCCTTTCTGCTCTCGGTATTATACTTAATTTTTTGGATTAAAAATTAAATCAAATTGGTATTATGTAGCCACGAACCTGCCGGCCGTCAGGCGGGATATACGAACAGTCACGAATTGGGTTTCGGACAATAAAATTTACGCTGCCTGAATAATTCGCATTCATTTGTGTTCATTTGTGGCTAAAAAAAATCAGTTATACTTGCACTATGTTTCAATTCTCAGTTGTTATAGTTTGTAAAAATGAAGAAGCAATCATCGGCAAAACGCTGAATGCGCTGAAGACATTTGCCCCGGATATTGTTGTGTACGATAATGGCAGTACAGACAGAACAATTGAAATTATAAAAACGGTTGATGTAAATCTTATACAAGG
>JANPEU010000008.1:0-2179 GCA_031423175.1 Bacteroidota bacterium | reverse complement strand
AAAAGCAATGAACTCACCCATCTTGCTCATATCAATTCCATAACAATCAGGATAGCGTATTTGTGGTGATGAAGAAACAACAATAATTTTTTTCGGTTGCAAACGGAAAAGCATGCGGATGATACTTTCTTTTAATGTGGTGCCTCGGACAATTGAATCATCTATCACAACTAATGTATCAATGCCGGGGCGAACGGTCCCGTATGTAATATCGTAAACGTGCTGTACTAATTCATTGCGGCTCACATCTTCAGTTATAAAGGTTCGCATCTTTACATCCTTGATTGCTATTTTCTCAATGCGGATGCGGCGGTTAATCATTTCGGTCAGCTTCTCTTCATCATATTCTTTTCCCCAGCTTAATATTCTTTCTACTTTTACTTTGTTTAAATATTGCTCCATCCCTTTTACCATTCCATAAAAAGCCGTTTCAGCAGTGTTTGGGATAAAAGAAAAAATAGTGTTTTTTAAATCATGATCAATTGCATTCAGTACCGGCTCGCTTAAATTAAATCCTAACGCTTTTCTTTCTTTATAAATTTTTTCATCGCTGCCCCGGGAAAAATAAATTCGTTCGAAGCTGCAGGCTTTTCTTTCTTTTGGTTCCAGTATCTGTGTTATTTCTATTTCACCAACCTCATTTACAATCAATGCCTGACCCGGCATTAATTCCATTACTTCATTTTCGCCAACATGAAAACAGGTACGGATAGCAGCTCGTTCACTTGCAGCCACTACCACTTCATCATTGATATAATAATACGAAGGACGGATGCCGTGTGCATCACGAAAAACAAAACCAATTCCGCTACCCGTCATGCCAGCTACATGAAAACCGCCATCAAATTTTGAAATAGTTTTCTTCAACACTTTTTTAATATCCATTTTCTCCGGCGACTGATCATCTTCTTTGCAAAGAAATACATGCATTAATTCTATCATAGCAGCCAGGTCGCTGAAACGCATAGTGTCTGTCGGTTCTTTACCAATCAGAGAAAAAAGTTCATCGGTGTTAACTAAATTAAAATTTCCTGCCAATGCAAGGTTGCGTGAAGGAATGGTATCCCGGTTAATAAACGGATGACAGTATTCTACTTTATTTTTTCCTTGTGTGCCATAACGAAGATGCCCCAAGAGTAATTCACCCAAAAAATTTACATGCCCTTTCATAAGACCGGGATGTTTTTTTATATCGGGATGATACTCCTCAAGTTCTTCTACTTCTTTACCAACTTTTTGAAAAATATCGGCAATGGCCTGTGGTGCATTGCTGCGCATCCGGTTCATAAAAGGATAGCCGGGTTCCACATTTAATTTTACAGAAGCAATACCGGCACCATCTTGTCCCCGGTTATGTTGTTTCTCCATCAGCAGGTACAGCTTATTAAGCCCCCACATTACGGTACCATATTTTTTCTGGTAGTAAGAGAAGTTTTTACGAAGTCGTATGAATGCAAGACCGCATTCGTGTTTTATCGGGTCGCTCATCTGAAGGCGCAAAGGTAGGGGTGCAGTATGAATTTTTTTTACTCAATTTTAAAGTGATGAGTATAGATTTCGTACTGCGTAAAGAATTTCATTAATCATAAGGAGAAGGGCTCACCGATGTCCAGCCCCCATCAATAATCAGGCTTTGCCCGGTAATATGTCTTGATGCAGGTGATATCATAAACAAAGCTGCATTGGCAATATCTGCTACTGTAGCTGGTTTGCCAATGGGTGTAATGCCACTCCATATTCTATCATAATCGGGATCTTCGGTGGTCCGTTCGGTTTTGGTTGCACCCGGCGCAATTGCATTGATAGAAATATTAAATGGCGACAATTCTATTACCAGTGTTTTGGCAAGCATTTCAAGTGCAGCCTTAGTCATCCCATAAGCCGCAAGATTCCGGTGTGCCTGGTGTCCTGTTACAGACGACATTAATAAAATACTTCCGCCGCCTAATTGTTTTTTCATTTGCGTAGCAGCGGCCTGCACCAGGAAAAAACTACCACCAAGATTCAGGTTCATCACTTGATGTAAAGCTTCCGGTTTGTATTCAAAAAAATCGCCATATAAAGTAATGCCGGCATTAGCTATGGCAATACTGAGTTTACCAAAACGATTAACCGCTTCATCTACCATGCTCCTTATAAAATTTACATCAGCAGCATCACCCGCCATGGGATGACAAAT
>JANPEU010000007.1:0-2026 GCA_031423175.1 Bacteroidota bacterium | reverse complement strand
TACCATTTCAAGTATATTATTACCCGAACATTTTATTCTTTCTCTGAAATCTTTTAAGTGCGGAGACGTGTAAAGCCCCGTTTTATAACCAGCCGAATGAAGAATAGCAGCCAGCATATGACTTACCGAGCCTTTTCCATTGGTGCCTGCAATATGAATTGATTTAAATTTTGTATGCGGGTTTCCTAAATACTCACAAAGTTTTATAGTATTTGTTAAATCCTCTTTATATGCAGCAGCGCCGATACGGCTGTACATCGGTAGTCTTGAAAAAAGATAATCTATCGTTTGCTGATATGTCATTCTAAATAATTAGCGAATGATTCAATTTAAAATTTCTAAGAATCAGAGTCTTGTCATACCGAGCGTTGCTGTTATAAGCTTCCGAATTTAAAGAATTTAAGCGAGGTATCTCAAGATTATAATACAGTTTGAGATGCCTCGCCTGATTTCATTCAACTATAATTAGCCTGAAAGAATGGCTCGGCAGGACAAGACTCCGATGGATAGATAAGTTATTAAAAATTCAAACAGAGACAAAGCAAATAATTACAACATTGGTTTTTTCATAAAAGCAATCTTTGTTATTCCGAATACAATTGCTGTTATGCAAATGATGGAACCAACAGTAATCGCTTCATCGGCACCGGGTCAATGACGGATTTTAAATAATGCACCTGTAATTTCAATTACATAACCAATTAAGAAAATAATAAGTGGCCATCTTAAAAAATATAATCCTGTCATAAAGACAATTTTTTCAAAAATATGTTTTTATATGCCATAAATTAAAAATGCCATCCTGATATATCGGGATGGCATTTAAAGAATGAATTTTATATTTACCCTTTCACCTTAAAATCGAATTTAATCGTTTGTTTAAAACCGCCTTCATATTTTGGATAAGCTATTTGAGATGCACGGCGCTTTGCAATATCTACCTGGGACCGGTTACTGATTGTTGATCCACGGGGTTGATAAGAAGTTGAAATCAATTTACCATTATCATCAACAGAAATATCTAATGCTACGACTCCACTTTCATTAAAATCATCTTCAAAACTTGCACTTGGCATATTCACTACTCGTATGCCCAAATTTCTGGGCGTACCGGTATATCTTGTTCCGGTTGGTAATCCACCGGGACGACCTTGATCTCCATTTCCGCCAGCTATTCCCTCGCCAGTTCCTTTTTTATATTCATCAGCACCATTACCACCGCTACCATTACCACCCAATGTTCTATTAGCAAGTGCTTTTGGTTTTGGAGCAGGCGGTGCTACAACTGTTACGGGTTTAGGTGTTGTCTTAACGGTTTTAGTTTCTTTATTAATTTCTTTGGCTTCAGGTTTTATAACTGTTGGTTTAAGAATTTTTGGAGCTTCTTTTTCTGTAGCATCTTCTTCTATATCTTTTGCATTATCAACTTCCGCTTTTACCGGTGAGGCAGGTGTAAAAGCAATTTCTTCCCGCGGTGCAGGATCTCCAGGATTCATCGGTTGATCAGTTCCTGAACCAAAATCATCAACACCCAGATTGATTTCAATATACTCACCCTGTGGAATGATTGATGGTAATTCAGGGAGTTCCCATTTTAATAAAAACATCAGAAGTATCATTGATCCGGCAAAACCGGCCGTAATCATACTGGCCTGTGTGTTTTTCTTTGTCTCAAAAGCGACTGACATAGCGTAATAGTTATTCATACAAATGTAACAGGAGGATTTTCGGGTTCAAATGAATGTTGTTCACACCTGTTGATACAACGATGCAAAGGGTGTGCAACTTGTATTGATGTGGTGCTGGGAAATGTTAAAATTTTGTTCAGGAAATTTCTGCTTATGCCGGCTCTTTACCCAATTTTCCTTAAAAGCCAGGTTGGTGGCTGCTTAAGAAGCATTTAGCCATTCCCCTTGTTTTGCCAGCAATACAAATCCAATTTTAATAGTTCTTCATAACACAATAAAAAATTTACCTGAAGTTACCTGGTAAAACATTTAACTATAAAAGAAAGTAGTTATAGCCG
>JANPEU010000006.1:0-2138 GCA_031423175.1 Bacteroidota bacterium | reverse complement strand
TTTTGGCAGAGAACCAGCGGGAGCATTATGTAGAGCATCTGCGTGAGAAACAATATATCCGCTCTTTAATTAGCGATATAACTACCGATACTGCGAATATTAATAAAATGCTTGGCTGGTTTAATAATATTCAAAAAAATTGCGATTCCGTAACTAATGACCTGGAGGAGGATAATAAATATTATAGCAGGAAAAAGTCGAGACATTTTCGTAGAGTGGTTAACGGTTACCCGGATTATATTTATACCGACAGAACTATGCAGCAACTGAAAAATGCAGGTGGTTTACGGCTGATCAGGAATTTAAGTGCGGCTGATAGTATTATCGGTTATGATGCGGCTGTAAGAGATGCATTATTAGAAGAAGAAACAATAGATAAATACTGGCAGGCTTTAAATGAATTTATGGTTAAAAATTACAGTACCCGGAAATTTGCAGAGCAAAACAGGAAAAATACAGCAGATGAGATGGAGAAAATGAAAATCAACTTCTGGTTAATTTCCGATTCAAAAGATTTTGATCGACTTTATAACCTGGTGGACTATTATCGTGTCTTAATTAAAGTCTATAGTGGCTTACTCACTGATGTTAAGGTTAAAGGAATCCGGTTGATAAATTTATTAAACAAAGAATATCGCCTGAAATAAAAAATATTTATGAAAAAATTTTTAATCTTACTGGTACTACCACTTCAACTTTGTACGCAAAAAAATAATACAGAAGAAATTGCCCGCTGGGAAAAACAGGCAAAAGATGTTACCATCATCCGTGACAACTGGGGCATTCCGCATGTGTATGGAAAGACAGATGCCGATGCCGTTTTTGGCTTGCTGTATGCACAATGCGAAGATGATTTTAAAAGAGTGGAGATGAATTATATTGAAAAGCTGGGCCGTATGGCAGAAGTAAAAGGCGAAAGTTCGCTGTATGATGATTTGTATTTACGCCTCATCATTGATTCTGCCGAAGCCGTGGCTGATTATGACAAAAGTCCCGATTGGTTGAAAAAACTAATGAATGCCTATGCCGATGGCATCAATTATTTTTTATACAAAAACCCGCAGGTAAAACCGGCATTGCTTACACAATTCAAACCATGGTATCCTATGTTGTGGACAGATGGTAGCATCGGCGCTATTAATACAGCCGAAATTACCGAAGAAGATGTAAAAATGTTTTACGGTAATACGGATCGATCCACTTCTTTCGTAGCACCAAAAAAAGAAGAAGAAAAAGTGGATGGGTCCAACGGATTTGCCATTGCTCCATCACGATCTGCTTCCGGCAATGCCTTATTATATATCAACCCGCATACTACATTTTATTACCGGCCGGAAGTACAGATGAATAGCGAGGAAGGGCTTCATGTATATGGCGCAGTTACCTGGGGACAATTTTTCATTTACCAGGGTTTCAATGAGCATTGCGGTTTCATGCACACAACTTGCAATGTAGATGTAGCCGATTTGTATGAACTGAAAATTTCAAAACAAGGAGAAAAATATTTTTATACCTATAATGATTCTTTGAAACCGGTGGAAGAAAAGAAAATGCTTTTCCGTTATAAGGATGGTAATGGTATGGTTTCAAAAACCATCACTACTTATTTTACACATCATGGGCCTGTAATGGCAAAGCGGAATGATAAATGGATCAGCCTACGTTCTTATAACCGGGCAATGAACGGACTGATACAAAGCTGGCTGCGTAACAAGGCAACAGGGCTGGATGATTATAAAAAAATAATGAATCTGCGTGGCAATACTTCCAACAACACCATATTTGCCGACAGCAAAGGAAATATTGCTTTCTGGCATGGCAATTATGTTCCTAAAAGAGATACAACATTCAATTGGGCATTACCACAGGATGGCAGCATAACTACTACTGAATGGAAGGGTGTGCATGAAGTAGAACAAACGGTTCATGTTTATAATCCGGCAAATGGCTGGTTGCAAAATTGTAACTCCACCCCTTTTACTTCAGCAGGTGATAAGAGTCCGAAGAAAAAAGATTATCCGATCTACATGGCTCCGGATGGCGAAAATTTTCGGGGCATTAATGCTGTTAGGGTTTTACAAGAAGAAAAAGCATTTACTCTTGATAAACTCATTGCTGCCGGATACGACACCAGACTT
>JANPEU010000005.1:0-3074 GCA_031423175.1 Bacteroidota bacterium | reverse complement strand
TCTCCTTGTTCTGAAGAATATGTTTTGGAATATTTTCTTCGATGGTTGCTGACGGCGATGGCAAATCCATTAGTTCTTGTGCTTTACGTACAACATCCCAATAACAGATAATATTATAATCAGTGGCAAACTTTACGCCTCTGTAAAAGTTATAAACCAGGTTTATTGAATCAACTACTTTCTCATTTCTGATAAGATTAAATCCTCCTGCCTTCAATTGTGTGATCGTATTATCGTTTTGGATAAAGGTTTGAATCCAGCAATAAAAGGGCAGGAAATGATAATAGAAAGTGTCTTGAGTATTTATATCCTTCAGACGGTCAATTGGTATTTGCAAAGCACTGTCCAGGTGATCGCACCATAACTGCTGATAGTAATTAGAAAAATTAACATCGGCGGTATCCGCTTTCAGATCGGCCACCATATTTTGCATATAATGGTGTGCCTTTTCTTTATTCACAATGGTTTCCCTGTAGTTTTCGGCCATGAAGCCACAAAACACTGCAAGGAATAACATCAAGAATTCCCAGAAATAATGTGTCCATTTTATTCTGGATGTATGAGCATGGTGGTGGACTTCCATAATTGGTGGTACTGTTTTATTTTATGATTCAGGAAGTTAATTCATTTTCTTTTGTTGCCGCGAAGAAACTATGAAAGAAAGATGCTGATACTGGAATATCAATAACGGCATAAATAATTAAGGAGGAAGGACAGTCCCGCATGTGCGGGACTGATCCGGAGATACAATCTCCGGATAACGAATGAACATTTTTAGTTTTATAGAACACTAAGCACATCAGAGAAACTCAACTGTGAGTGAATTACTTTTACAGAACAGTATTGAAATGTTTGATCAAATCCATTGTCAGCTCATTGATCTTTTGTTCATCAACCCACATGATAATACCCTTATCATCCTTTGACACATCGAGCAATACATCATAGCCTTTTTGCATGGCCCACTGCTTCATAGCTTCACCCATGGCGGTATAAACAGGGTTTGCCAGTGTGTAATATCTTTTTTGATATCGATCCTGGTTGTTTTCTTGTTTGAATTTAATGTCACGCAATAATTTTTCAGCCTGGTCAGCTTTGTCGGCATCATATTTTGTATTGGGGCTTTGCAATGCCTTGACAAGATCGTCATACTTCTTTTGTAGGGCAGTAAACTCATTTATCAACGGTTTAAATTCTGCATCTACAGTTTTTTTGTTATTTAGGAGTTTTGTTACACCCTGTTGTTCATCTTCAAAATCAAGGCTGTTAATAACGGCGATCTGTAAGGGCTTGTAGGTAGTAGCATTTTGCGCTGTTAGTTTACCAAACACTGGTACAAGGAATAGGAAAATAAAAGCAGTCAGGCGAAATTGGGTACGCATAAATAGAATTTAATTTTAAAGTTTATAGTGATCAACAAATATAAATAGGAAAGATATTAATACAATGGTTTGGTAGAAATAACAATTAGGCGTTTATTTATTGTAAAACCCGTTGAGGCGGAACACCAACGACAACTGAGTCATATTCATTGCTGCAATTAGTTTTTTCATATTTTGTTTTTATCCCGATAGCTATAGGGAGTAATTATTTTTTTCTGTTCGTTTTCCCGCTTTGGCGGGGCAGGTATTGGAGAAAGTTTTGTAGAGAAAGTTTTGTAGAGAAAGTTAATCCATTTTCCAGATGTTGCTGCGAAGGACTTTGCAAAAAAAGCTGTTCAGATCAAAAAAATTATTGATTAAGTATTGTCGCAAATTCATCAATCGAAACAGATGATATTTTAGGAAAAGAAATCGTTTTCAAAATGTTGAAGTGATTATCCTCTGTAACAAGAAAATCTGCTTTGCCTGCAACAGCACAATCGCAATATTTGTTATCATCAGGATCGGCTTCGATTAACTGCCATTTATAATAAGTGTTTAAATAGTAAACATTAGGTAATTCACTTAACAGTGATATAAAAGCATTGGCAGTTGGAAGGCCATATTTTTTTTGAATGATTTCTTCGTATTCAAGAACAATTTCATCTGTCACTGCAAGATTAAACTTTCTGGCTACAAGAGATTGGTATATGATATGCCAGGGAGACCTGGATGTAAGACACATGACCAGCACATTACAGTCAATTACTACTGTCATGGTCAGGCTGTTTTACGGAAGTGCTCTTTTTTCCATTGTTCAAAAATGGCAGCAGTGTATGCTTTTTCATCAAATGCTTTGTCGGCAGACCGGGTAACTTTATCTGCGAGGTAAGTAACCAGTAAAGATTTAATTTCTTTTAAATCTTCTTCGGATTGTCCCTGCTGAAACAGTTTCAGTATTTCTAATTGAGTGTTATTAAGAGGGGCTGCCATATTTAATAGTTTTTACTAAACAAATTTAATTCTTTTCTGCCACTATTAAAACCTCTTTTTTCAGTTGTTGCTGCGAAGAACTATGGAAGAAAGATGCGATACTGAGAAACCAGCAACGGCGTAAAACATTTCATTCATCATAATTTAATCCACCTAAGTCTCATTTTTTTATTCTCTAATTTTTCGTGAGCAGTTAATATCAAAGTGTCGTTTATAAATTCGAAACTTCGTATCAATTTAGTCCCCCAATTTTTAGGCTCAGTCGCAGAAATCCTGGCATGCTCAATTGTCGAATCATTAATAATTTTATAAGCAGCAAAATAAACAAAGTTTGATTGATAAAATCTTGTTAGCTCCTTCAGGCTTTCATGATCTATGCTGTCTATATTTTTATTAGTGTCAAAATCTTTATAATCCCTGGGATAGAGGTGAACACTCATACGTCCCTTTCCATCATATTGGATAAATCCATCGGCATCCTTTCCTCTCCATTTATCTGCATTCCATTTTCCTGAAATGGAGTCAAACGATTCAAACTTGTCAAGCCGATACGTTCCGTTAAACTTGTCATCAATTGTTTGCTTTGTGGTGCAACTAAAAATTGTCAGGAGAATTAGTAGTCCAGATCCCAATATTATTTTATCCATTGTCTTTATTGTTTTATCGCCGGTTTGTATTAGGCACAATACTCTAATTTACGCAAGTTCTTATACAGAAAGT
>JANPEU010000004.1:0-2915 GCA_031423175.1 Bacteroidota bacterium | reverse complement strand
AACAATTCTTTTTCAAAATTGTTAATGTTGAAAATCTCCGGATTTTCCCAAAAATCCTTGTGCCTATGTAATGCATAGGCACTAATTAAAATGAGTGTATTTGCCGGAATGTTGTAGCCATTAATATTATCTTCCTTGATGGTTTCCCTGGCATATGACCAAACCGGTGGATATAACCGCAAAGATTCTCTGATTACTTTGTCTAATTTTGAGTTTGAAAAAGAGCCAGTTTCGGTATTTTCTTGCATAAGTTCATTTACTAAAGATTGCTGAATTTCAGGATGTGTAGCAAGGTTAAATAACGTGAAGACAATCCCTGTGGCCGTGGTTTCAAATCCTGCAAAAAGGAAGTTGAGGAATTGGTCTTTAATGTCCTGTTCGGTTACACGTTTAAGACGATAATCTTCCAACATCATTGCGAACAATCCGGTTGGTTTATATTGATTTTCTATTAGTCCTGCAACCAAGGTATCTGTTACTGAAAATAAGTAGTCTAGATATTTTTGAGATTTTTTATAATGGTACTTAATATTAAAAGTTTTCAAAAATAAAGCCTTCAATTGAATCGAAAAGATTACTTTGGAATTAGAAGAATTTGTAAATCCCCTCAATGATGCAAATATTTTTTCCGGATCTACTGATATTGTATCTGAAACATGGGTTCTCAACAGGATTCTTAATATCAGCAAATGCATGTCCTGTTCAATATCTATGATTGGGGATGACAGCAATTTATTTTCCCAATCTGCTTGCATCTTTTTCAATTCGGATTCTATAATCGGTAACGTGGCACTATTGGAAGTTGGTGAAAATAAATTCTGTAAAAGACGATGTTGTTTTTCCCAGTCTTCGCCATCACTTGTGAAAATTCCATTGCCTAAAAGTTCTTTCAAGGCACTGAATGAAGGCTGACTAATTGCTTTTCTACGAGAATAATTTTCTTGATTGTCTTTAAGAATATGTTTCACAAAATCTGGATGGTTCACGAAAATAATCCTTCCAATTTTTGCGATCTTCAAAGTCGCAATATCTCCATAATCATGAACAATTCCGGATATCGCTTTTAGCGGATTATAAATGAGTCCTAAAGCGTATTTCAATAGTTTGCCGAATCTTATTTCTGGTATTTTCTTTTCGTTTGTTGTCATGAACTTTCCTTTATCTAAACTTTAGCATTCAGTATTGAAAAAATGCTAGAAATTACTTTATGTTGAATATACTAAATAAAATGAAAAATTAATATATTTTTAGACAATTGTACTTTTTGTTTACGATAGTTTTATTAAAAGATTAGTTGATTTTGTAAATCAAAAATTGATCATTATGGTTTCAATGAATGATGTCGTTTCTTCCCAAAAAAATAGATGCAAAGATCTTTTTAATTGAGTTGTTAACTTATGATTATAAAACTCCTCTATTATTGGGGCTTGCACGCTTTTTTAGTATTTAAAAATGATCTTCGTCATTTGGCGCAATGTGACTTTTTTAATAAAAAAATAGTATATAGTTTCGTAATTTGAAACCATTGTTTTCTGTATTTGCATAAAAAGATTGGGTTTGTTCCTTAAAATTGAGCTAGCATATTTATGCATCTTGTTTTTCACTTACATTTCCGATTATGATATAGGTAATAATGGGTAGCTTACTTAGTTTAATAATAGCCTCAAATAAATGCAAAAAGCCACTCAATTGAGTGGCTTTTGCGGACCGGACGGGACTCGAACCCGCGACCTCCGCCGTGACAGGGCGGCATTCTAACCAACTGAACTACCGATCCAAACCCAAAAAATAGGCTAAAAACCCTTTTTTTCGGACGGCAAAGATAGGGGGGGAGCTGTGTTCAAACAAATCTTTTCCTAAAAAACTTCCAACCCCTAATTTTACCATCTTAATTGCAGTTATGCCACAATACCCCAATAGACAATTTCTTGATTTTGAAAAGCCCATAAAGGAAGTATATGAGCAAATTGATGATACCAAAAAGCTTGCTGAAAAAAATCCCAAGATTGATTATACCTCTACTATTGAGCAATTAGAAAAATCCATTATAGATAAACGAAAAGAAATTACTGAACACCTCACACCCTGGCAAAGAGTTCAACTTAGCCGTCATCCGGATAGGCCCTATACTTTGAAATACATCTCCAATATGTGTACCAATTTTGTGGAACTACATGGTGATAGAAACTTTAAAGATGACAAAGCCATGGTTGGGGGATTTGCTCAATTGGATGGCGAAACGGTTATGATAATTGGGCAACAAAAAGGAATTAATACAAAAGCACGCCAATTACGCAATTTTGGTATGGCAAATCCCGAAGGCTACAGAAAAGCATTGCGTCTAATGAAACTTGCCGAAAAATTTAATAAGCCGGTTATTTGTCTAATTGATACACCCGGTGCTTATCCGGGTCTTGAGGCAGAAGAGCGTGGACAAGGTGAAGCGATAGCCCGTAATATTTATGAAATGATCCGGTTAAAAGTACCAATCATTATAGTGATCATTGGAGAAGGGGCTAGTGGCGGCGCTTTAGGAATTGGTGTAGGAGATAAAGTGTTAATGATGGAAAATACTTGGTACACAGTAATCTCTCCGGAAAGTTGCAGCTCAATCCTTTGGAGGAGCTGGGATAAAAAGGAAACTGCTGCCGAACAGTTGAGATTAACAGCGAATGATATGAAAGGATTTGGCTTAGTAGATGAAATCGTACATGAACCATTGGGTGGAGCCCACTGGGATTATGCTGATGCAGCAGATATCCTCAAATCTTATATCTTGAAAACATTAAAAGAAATAAAGTCCAAAGATCCCTTGCAAAGAGTAAATGACCGAATTGACAAATATGGGAAAATGGGATTTTGGGAAGAGACGGGGGAAGAGATGGAAGTTAAAAGTTAAAAGTTAAAAGTTAAAA
>JANPEU010000003.1:0-1837 GCA_031423175.1 Bacteroidota bacterium | reverse complement strand
ACAGCTCCATATTTTTTATAAATATTTTTTGCTGATAACATGAAGCGAATTTACTGCAACAATCATCAATTGGTGAATATTAAAGCATACAATAACAAAAACGTTATAAATCGGTAATTCCCATCTCAAAATACGGCTAATTCTTATTTTGAGGTGCTATCGATCTCTGATTACGAATTGTGCCCTAAAATTCTGTTTACGAGTTTTGAACCACAATAGGCACTTAGAAACATAGGGCTTCACATAGAAAACAAAACAAATCTATGTGTGTATTTCTATGTGCCTTATGTTCCTAATGTGGTTCAAATATTTTCATAGCACCTCAAAATAAGAATTAGCCCAAAATACTGGATTTGGTAAATTCGTTAATAAGCATACATTTGCCGAAATTTAGGGGGTACGGCCTGTGATTAAAAAATCAAACCTGTATTCTAAAAAAACTTAAACCCTTAAGAAAATGTTTTGGACACTTGAATTAGCATCCTATCTCGAAGACGCACCCTGGCCAGCAACCAAGGACGAATTGATTGATTATTCTATCCGTAGCGGCGCACCTATTGAAGTAGTAGAAAACCTTCAGGAACTGGAAGACGAAGGTTCGGAAGTATATGAAACGATTGAAGATATCTGGCCCGACTATCCTACACAGGAAGATTTTCTTTTTAATGAAGATGAATATTAAGGAAGCGGTAAGCCGTTAGCTTTACACTATAAGATTAATAATATTGAATCCCGCACTGGCGGGATTTTTTATTTCCTTTTAAGTATAAACCGGAGAATACTAAATAGAATAAATCCGGAGAAACAGCCAGCTGTATTTAATATTAAATCATCAATATCAAAAACACCGAGTCCGGTAAGTAATTGGGCAGCTTCAAACCCCAGGCTTACTAAAAAACCGGTAATTAAAATTTTAAACTCATTTCTGAACCATACAAGCACAAGGGGTAAAAGCAAACCCAGTGGAATAAATCCTGCAAAATTTCCCAGTAGATTATTTTTTTTATACTCCGTATTAAGTCGGCGGCTGTTGTAAAATAATTTGATGGTGGAAAAAGGAGTTGTGTTTGCTTTTTTCCACCCTTCATTTACTTTATAATTCTTGTACTCGTTCTTAAAATAATTTTTATAAAAACGGGGACTATTATTTTTAAATAAAATATTTTTTGTAAGCAGCAAAAAATAAATGATAAATAATATTTGTAAGAAGATTTTTATCGGGTGGGTTATAAGTAACAATCTTAAAAATTATTTTACACGGATATAAACCAGTTTAACATTTTTTCTTCCCGATTCACGTTCATCTATTTCAAAATGACCCAGGCTCCGGATCAGCAATAATAATTTTTCAAATCCATAATTACGTGGATCAAAGTCGGGGCGTTTTTTTAATAACAAATTTCCAAGTTCTCCTAAAAATGCCCAGCCATTTTCATCACCGATATCGTTAATGCTGGCAGTAACCAGGTTTACTAAAGCTTTATCAGCTTTACTGATTACTTTTTCTTTTTTCCGTAGGTCAACCAGTTTTATTTGTTTAGGCCCGGTTACTTCTTGTTGATCTAATATTTCTATATATATAAATTTATCACAGGCTGCCCGGAATGCTGATGGAGTTTTTTGTTCACCCATGCCAAATACTTTCATTCCGGCTTCTCTCAATCTTGTTGCCAGCCTGGTAAAATCGCTATCGCTACTTACCACGCAAAACCCATCTACCCTGCCCGTATATAAAATATCCATTGCATCAATGATGAGAGCAGAATCGGAAGAATTTTTTCCGGTTGTATAACTGTATTGTTGAATCGGCGTAATAGCATGATCCAATAAAACTAAT
>JANPEU010000002.1:0-17075 GCA_031423175.1 Bacteroidota bacterium | reverse complement strand
CGCAATTCATTAAAGCGGCTGTCTCGAAAAACAATTTGTTTTAGTAAGAGTGCTGTTATGCTTGATGCTTGTTTTAAGATTTTATTATGGGGTGGTTGATATTTCACTCATTCTATCACCAAAAAACTCAAATGCAATAACTCAGAAATCATTTTGTATTTTCGCAGTTACCAATTCGTAAGTGTCCATGAAAATTAAATTGATTGCATTATTAATTCTTTTATTGATAACTGAAACAGCAGAAGCTCAGTTTACCCGATACCTTGTAAAACTAAAACATAAAGGAGGCACTCCATTTAGTATTGCAACACCTTCCGGTTATCTGTCTCAACGGGCTATTGATCGCAGAACCCGTTATTCAATTGCAATTGACAGCACCGATCTTCCGGCTAATCCATCTTTCATTACACAAATAGATAATATACCCAATGTAACCATTCTCAATGTTTCCAAATGGCTTAACCAGGTAAGTATTGAAACAACAGATGCAAATGCAATAACAGCAATCAATGCTTTATCATTTGTACAAAGCACATCAGGCTTAGCTGCAAGAATGTCGAATGAAATAAATAAGCCGGTTGAAAATAAATTTTTGTTTGAAGAACAATCTTTTAAACCATTACCACCACAACGGATTACTAAAGTCACAGCTGATTTTTTTAACTACGGATCAAATTCTTTGAATGAAATCAATTTACATAATGGACAGTTCCTTCACAATATTGGTTTGCGTGGTCAGGGTATGCAGATTGCATTGCTTGATGGCGGATTTTTAAATTACCAGACATTGGATGCAATGGACAGCATTATTACAAATAATCAGGTGCTGGGTACCTGGGATTTTGTAAACCGGGAAGCGAGTGTAAATGAAGATCATCCACACGGGATGCAATGTCTTTCCACAATAGCAGCAAATATTCCGGGAGTATTTATTGGCAAGGCACCCAAAGCAAATTTTTATTTATACCGGACAGAAGATGTTGCAACCGAATTTCCAATTGAAGAACATAATATGGTTTGCGGTATGGAAAAAGCAGATAGTTCCGGAGCAGATGTAATCTCCGCTTCGCTTGGCTATTTTGAATTTGATAATCCATCGTTCAACTATACCTATGCCAATATGAATGGCAACACTACAATCAGTGTAAGAGGGGCTGATCTTGCAGCAAAAAAAGGAATTTTATTTTTTAATGCAGCAGGGAATGAAGGTGCTAATGCATGGCATTTTATTATTACTGCATCGGATGGTGATAGTATAGTGGCTGTTGGTGCAGTAAACACAAGCGGTACGGTTGGTTCGTTTTCCAGTTTTGGTCCATCAAGTGATGGTCAAATAAAACCTGATATGGCTTCCGTAGGTGTAAGTGCATTGGTACAAGCAACGAATAATACCGTTGGCACTTCAAATGGAACTTCTTTTGCGTGCCCGAATATGGCCGGCCTTGGAACTATTTTATGGCAGGCATTTCCGGAATTTAATAATATGAAAATTATTCAGGCATTGAGAAATGCCGGCAGCATCAGCTTTTTCCCAAATGATCGGATTGGCTATGGCATACCTGATATGAAAAAAGCATTTGGTTCGCTGTTAAAAGATTTTGCAAAATCAACTGTAACATTAAATGCATGTACGGCTACATTGAACTGGAATACAAAGGATGTAAGTGCAATGGCGTACGAGATAGAAAGAAAAACGCCGGATGATTTAAATTTTGTAAAAATTGCAGACGTACCAGCCTTAACAGGAAATATTTTATTAAGTAATCGCAGTTATGCATTTAATAATGTATTGGTAAATGTATCTGCTGGTACAGTTCAATATCGAATACGTCAAAAAATAGATACGAGTACTGCAGGGTTTGCCGCTGAATATATTGATACTGCTTCAATCAATCTGGCAACCGGATGCACTACAACAGGTACAGGGGGAACAATAATAAATGGAGAAAAAATTTCTGTACTTCCCAATCCATCAGCAACGGCTACGAATCTTGTCATTGAAACACCTTACGCCATTCAGCAATTGACTATTTCAATACATGACACAAAAGGAAGGTTGATGCATTCTATAAAATCTTCAAAACCTACTGGCAAAAAAATTATAGAACTCCCCTATCAAAGATTAACAATGGGAAAATATTATATAACAGTTTATAACGGGGAAAAAATAATTTCAACAACTGAATGGATAAAATTATAAACCTCACCCTTAATCCCTCTCCAAAGGAGAGGGAAATCAGAACCACTATATTAAAATTATTTTTCGCTTTTTTTAAACAATGCAGCAAACATCGTATCTGCTTTCATATCATAGCCCTGGAATAATTCCATTTTAACTAACTCAAGATTAAAGTTGCTTTTAATAAACTCAACCTGATCTTCATTTTCTTTTTCAAATACGGAGCAGGTGATATAGAGGAAAAATCCACCCGGTTTAAGATGAGGAATGACATTCCCAATAATTTGTTTTTGCAAGAAAGCATATTTTTCAATTTTACCTGCCCGTCCGGCAGATGGGTTCTCATTAAAAAAATAAAGCTGCTCGGGTGTGCGGCTCCAGGTACCGCTGCCGGTGCAGGGAACATCAGCAATAATTATTTGAGATTTCAGATTTTCGATTTCAGATTTACCCTGGGTCAAGTCAGATACAAAAGATTTGTATTTTTTTATACCGGCTTTCTCAAATCGTTTTTTCAAATTGGCAAGAATACTTTCTCGCATATCTGAAACTGTAATTTCAATATCAGGATTAAGATCATAAGCCATAATAGATTTACCACCGCTACCTGCGCAACAATCCCAAAGAGAAATTTCAGATTTCAGACTGGCGATTTCAGATTTAATAAATCTTCCGACTTGTTGTGAATTGTAATCTTGTATTACAGCTTCATTATCTAATTCAATTACCTGATCAATTTTTGAAGAATTAGGTAATGCTAAACAGGAATCAGAAATAATTTTAAATTGAATTTCTGCATGCAGTAATTTTTGTTTTACATTTTTTCCGTATCCAGGCCGCAGGCGAAGAAATAAATCAGGCTGTATAAAAAAGGAATTGCAGAATTTTTCGTAATCGATATTATTACTTAGTTCATCTTTCCATGGAAATACATCTTGAATTAATAATGAATAATTAATAATTAATAATTTCTCAGCTGCAGATAATTCCACTTTATCATTCCATTCCGGTTTTAATACTTCGAGTATTTCATTTGAATGACTGGAACATAAAAATAAACCTACCAGTATTTTTTCTTCTAATGAGACATTCATCACTGCTTTGCCCAATCTGAAAAAACAATAACAGAGATTACTTACTTGCTTCCTGTCTTTCGACCCAAATTTTTTATTAGCAGAAAAATATTTTTTAAGAAAAGAAGAAAATGGTTCGTGACCATTATACTGCTCTAAAATCTGGCTGGCTGAATTGATATATGAATGATAGCGGCTCACCCCTGCAAGATAAAAACAAAACCCCCGACAACCGGCAAGGTCTCAGTTTTATGTTTAAAAAATCGGAGACTTGGCATACAGATCCGCCTCTCGGCGGAGAGGCATCTATTATCATAATAATTCAGAGATACCTCGATTGGATTTTTTACATTAGAAAGTTAATAATAGTAACGCTTCGGTATGACAACACTCCGATGAGTATTGATTCATCTTCATATTCAAAAATTGGGTCGCTACTGAAAAAATAACAAAGCAGATCTTCAGCAAAAAATCATTTACATTTATAACTATGAAATGGAGAGGCATCATAGCAGTTTTTTTATTTCATGCAGCATCATTGCAGCTAACTGCGCAAAAACTTATATTCAAAACATATACAGAGGAAGATGGGCTTGTATCAAACCCCGTACGCCGCATTTTCCAGGATTCAAGAGGGTTTATCTGGATTGGCACCTGGCAGGGACTGAGCAAATATGACGGGCACAAATTCACCAATTATACAACTGTCAATGGCCTTTCGGATAATATGATAAATGATTTATACGAATCGCCTGATGGAAAACTATATGTGTCTGAAAACGGCGGAACCACTGATATTTTACAACATGATGCCATTGCAAAGAAAGCCGTTTTTAAAAATGTAATCGTCAATCAATTTTTTCTAACTCAAAATAACAGGGTGATTGCATTAACAGATACAGGCGGATTGCATGAAATCAAAAACGGAAACCTGGTAAAACCGCTTCAGTTACTTCCCCATTATACTTATCATGATCTTATCGAGCTTAATGATTCACTTTTGATAGGAGGATCCGAGGGTACACTTCGCATCCTGAACAGGCAATTTGAGTTATTTGCTGAAATAAAACAACCAAAGGAATTACTCAACTTTAAGATTTATAAGGATTCAAAAAACCGAGTTTGGGTTGGAACAAATAATGGATTAAAGATTGTGTCAGTTCTTCAAAAAAATAATCAACCTGTCAGCTTTACTTTACTACCTGGCCCTTTTAATATACCTGCCCTGAAAAATAACTATGCTGCACATATGCTGGAAGATTCAGTTGGAAACTTCTGGATAGGAACTTCAAATGGTCTTGTGAAAATAGATACGGAAGGCGGCTGGCAGGTATTTTCGGATAAAAACGGATTACCTTCGTCTAAAATAAACTGCCTTTACCAGGATAAAGAAAATAATATCTGGATTGGCACTCCCCTTGGCCTGGCAAAATTGGTTACAAAGACTGCTATCCGCATTTACACAAATAAAGATGTGTTATATTCAAAAGGTGCAGGGTTTCTTGCACCTCTTAATAAAAATATTTTTCTTTTAGGCACCAATCCCGGCCCGCAATTATACAACACCAGAAATAACCGTTTTACAACTATATGGCCACAAAAAATTGTTTATGCAGGCTTTGTGGAAAATAGCCGGCCTTTATTATTATTTAGCAATGATAACCGGTTTGATAAGTATGATACCGCTACCCGGCGAATGGTAGATTATATTTTACCGGCCCCCCCAAGCGCAATAGTGCATTGTGCTGTAATGGATGCAAATGGAATCATTTTCAGTGGCACACAGAAAGGGCTGATCATTCGTTCCGGTGGAAAATCATGGTATGAAAATAAACTTCCGCATCGAATTACTTTTTTGCTTCTTGATAAAAAAAATTATTTATGGGCGGGTACATGGAATAATGGGCTGTTCCGCATTCATTATATCTGTACAGATAATAAATCCGATAGCAATCGGATTAGTTTGTCTGTACAGGATCTTTCATATCTGCTGCCTGATAAAAGTATTCGTTGCCTTTTTGAAGACAGTAAGGGAAATATATGGGCAGGAACAAGGCACCAGGGTATTGTGCAATTAACTGATAAAAATAATAAGCAGCAAGCTGTTCAAACTTTCGATCTGCGGCATGGACTTATGTCGAACTGGGCAAGGGTTATTTCAGAAGATGCAAAAGGTTGTATCTGGATAGGCTCCAACCTGGGTATTGATAAATTAATACCGGAAGGCAACAGCTTCCGTGTTTTTAATTTCAGCCGTGTAAATAATTATTTTGATGAAATCAATGCAATTATACCAGAGCATAATAATTCTTTGTGGCTCGCTGCAAATAATGGATTAGTCAATATCATTGACGGTGAAATGGAGAAAACACCTGCCAGCCCAATATACATCACGTCAGTTAAATTAGTTGACACAAGCTTTGATTATAATAAAAATTATCTCGCCTCAGGCGGGACGAAAGTGGAGCTGAAATATTATCAGAACCAGGCAGAATTTGAGTTTTCTGCACCCGGTTTTATAAATGAAAAACAAATTTTATACAGTTATCGTTTGCTGGGCAGTGGAGATACAGCCTGGAGCAAACCTGCAAATCTTCAAAATGTTTCTTATGCCAGTCTTCAGCCGGGGAGTTACAGCTTTGAAGTAAGAACAACAGGATGGAATCTTGAATGGGGTGCCCCTGCAAATTTCGTATTCAGTATCCGGCCACCTTATTGGCGAACCTGGTGGTTTTATTCGTTGATCGGAATCGCTATCACAGCATTAGTCTATGCATTTTATCGTTATCGCATCAGGCAGTTGTTGAATTTGCAAAAAGTACGTAACCGCATTGCATCCGATCTGCACGATGATATTGGGTCAACGCTGACCAACATCAGCATTCTCTCTGAGCTCAGTAATAAAAATCTGCATCAACCGCAGCAAGCCAAAAAATACCTTCAGCGTATAACCGAAGAAGTGAATGCCTCCGGTCAGGCCCTGGATGATATCATTTGGAGCGTAAACAGCAACAATGATACACTGGAAGAAATGCTGGTCCGAATGCGGCGTTTTGCAGCTGAGCTATTTGATCACACCCCTACAAAATGTTACCTGGAATTGCAACCCGATGCTGTTGGCAAAAAGCTGAAAATGGAACAGCGCAGGGATGTGAATCTCGTGTACAAGGAATCTCTGAATAATATATACAAACATGCAGCAGCACAAACGGTTTGGGTGGAATTGAGTATGACCGGCCATTCTGTAAAATTGAGGATCCGGGATGATGGTAAAGGTTTCAATCCCGAAGCAACAACGCATCGAAATGGGTTGAAAAATTTAAAAATAAGGGTTGAAAAATGGAAGGGCAAATTAATAATCACTTCCCGGCCAGGAAAAGGGTCGGACATTGAGATTACCATGCCTGTTGCAAACTGACTGCTCAAATGAGTAGTGACTATTCTTTATTCTTGTGTTACTTTCGGATTTATTTTATAGCTGATTTTATCCAGCGGGGTCAACGGTGAAAAATCCTACCTGCTTTAAATAATTGTATGTCCATTAAAATTGTCCTATTCGAAGACAATGACCGCCTGCGGGAATCGCTGGTTGCCCTATTCAGCGGCATGGATGAATATGAAGTAACGGGGGATTACAACAATTGTAATGAAGCTGCAACCATTGCACGGGTGTACCAGCCTGATGTGGTGCTGATGGACATTGACCTGCCCGGTAATAGCGGTATCAAAGGTGTTACCATGATAAAAGAAGCAAGGCCGCAAACTTCCATTATTATGTACACGGTGTTTGAAAATGATGAAAAACTTTTCCAGTGTCTTTGCGCTGGGGCAAATGGTTACCTGCTAAAAAAAACTCCGCCGTCAAAGCTTATCGATGCTATTAGGGAAGTGATTGAAGGTGGAGCTCCAATGAGCCCTTCCATAGCACGAAAAGTGCTGAATACCTTCCAGAAGGGCAAAAGCAATCAATACTTTTTATCCGCCAGGGAAATAGAAGTACTGCAATTGCTGATAAAAGGTTACAGCGCCAAGATGATTGCTTCAGAATTAAGCATAGCTTTTGACACTGCCCGTTTCCACCTGAAAAATATTTACACCAAACTGCATGTCAACTGTGGCAAAGAAGCCATTGCCAAAGCACTGGGTGAGCATATTGTGTAAATCGTGAACGACGAGTTCTTCTTTTACAACTAACATCTCCCATTTATCATCTGCTATCAAATAGACCCTACTCAAAGAAGTAGTTGAATTTGCCTGCTTTACTACTCAATTTTGAAAATGCACATATCGATTTTATCTAAACATTAAAACATTATTTATGAGTAATTTATCAACCAGGCGAAAGCTTTTTTTCATAGGAGCCGCAGTCGTTTTATTTTCCTGCCAGAAACAACAGACATTGCAGGAATCGATTGGAGAAATCCAATCCTTTTCAACAAAAGCAGACCAAACTACGAAGTACAACACGTTTAAAGGTGAGGAGGTTCCGATGGGTACAGGTTACGCAAGGTCCTGGATCACGTTGAGCCATACTGATGTGCCGCGTGAAATTGGGATTGAAATGACTGAAGCGGCAATTACTTCTCTTGGAGAAGTATCCGTTCCTACTACGCTTCCATTACATCACAAAGCGATTGACGCAACAGCATTCGAACATATCGTCGTCAACTGGAATCTACATGGTCATCCCCCTACCGGGACTTTTACAGTTCCACATTTCGATTTCCATTTTTACACCATTACGAATGAGGAGCGGCTTGCCATTCCAATATATCCTCTCGCAATGGCGGCTTTTGATAATCTCCCTCCTGCCGGATACATGCCGGCAAGTTATTTCCCTGATCCTGGTGGGGTGCCTCAAATGGGAAAGCATTGGGGTAATAGAAGTGTTGCACCGGGAACATTTACCAAAACGATGACTTTAGGATCCTATAATGGTGAGGTGAATTTCATTGAACCAATGATAACGAGAAGTGCATTACTAAGTGGTGTGGCCTTTTCCTTACCATTTGCGCAACCTAATTTGTTTGCAGAACATACATATTATCCGACCAAGTATAATTTTTTCGTAGACAATGGTAAGTATTACGTTACACTAAGTGATTTTGTTTTGCGGTAGTAATGTGGGTGAAGGGTATAAAGGTGAAGTGTAAAGGTTAAAGTATAAACTTTCCAGCTATTGTTGGTGTCTTCGCCAACAATAATTCTGCGGCCAATGTTCGTATCTCCACGAACCTTGTGTTATGTTGTAAAATTCATGCAGGGTAAGGATCACAAAGAAATAAAGTTTATCAAACTCCCCGACTAAATTTTGTTTGAATAATTTTAAAATTGCCGGTCTCTTTTTAAACGAGACCGGCAGTTTTCACTTTAAACATTATTCATTTTCTGAAAATATTTTTCAGAAAAGAAGCAAATGGCTCTTCCCCTTTATACTGAGCTAAAATGTTCTTAGCTGAATTCAAATATGAATGATAACGGCTCATTTTTTACAAGATAAAAAAATGCAACGGTTATATCTGCCGCTGCTTTAAAAAAAATTATTCCTTTCCATTATTGATAATAAAATGTACCAGTTTGAACAGCACCACCCGGCGTTTGTGTACCGGTTGCAGTTGCAGGTTTGTTATTACTGTTGTAAGTAAATATAAAATCGAATGTAAAATTATTGGCAGGTGTAAGTAGGTCAAAAAACTCAAATTTGTTTACATTATGTATCGAAACCCATTCAATATGATCTGTAATGATAGCTTCATATTTCTGACTTAGCATGGCTACAGCATCAAAGGCATTTGATTTCGCATCATACGAATATTTATAAGTGCCCTCAAGATTATCTGTTGAGGTAGCTGCATCGTGAGAATAAATATCCATTTGGGTAATGCTGCCAATTGCGTCGTACGTATAATTTGTTTTGGCAACCAATTCATAACCTGTTGTTACTAAAGGAATGTTTTGATATTCATCGGTACGAATTAGTTTTCCAGTTCCATCATAAATCATTACTGAGCTGTCAGTAATACTAAAACCCATAAAAATTATTTTGAAAACTGATGCAGCATAACGGGATAAAGACGAATTGTAGTATACATTCGTAACCACACTGTCAATTCCTACTACCACGAAGTTTGGGTTTATTTGTGTAAACCGGGTAAGTATTCCCGACCCATTTCTATAATATCGTACTTCATTACCAGCATCAAATGTTCCGCTCATTCCCACCGATTTTTCATTTATTAATTTGGCTGACGAATTATAGGTATAATTGGTAACAACAGAATCTGTTCCAGATTTGAAAACTGTTTTTACAAGTTTATTTCCTGTAGTACCTCCACCCCCACTACCATTCAAAAATTTAATTTCCTTCTGACAGGAAAATAAAAAGATAGCAAACAATAGAAAAATAAATTTTATTTTTTTCATTTACTGATTTTTATAACTCCAATAAAGTTTTTACAGGGTCTTTACCAAATAGCATTAATTCCGGATGCTCTAATAATTCTTTTACTCTTACAAGGAAACTTACACTTTCTCTTCCATCTATTACACGATGATCGTAACTGAGTGCTACATACATCATAGGTCGTATTACTATTTGTCCTTTCTCCACCATTGGTCTTTCTTCAATCTTATGCATTCCCAAAATAGCTGATTGAGGAATATTAATAATGGGCGTACTTAGCATAGAACCAAACACTCCGCCATTTGTAATGGTAAATGTGCCGCCTTGCAAATCTTCGGTGGTCAATTTATTATCTTGTGCTTTTGCAGCAAGCTCTACTACTTTCTTTTCTATGTCTGCCATACTCAGGCTTTCTGCATTTCGTATTACGGGTACGGTTAATCCTCTTGGTGTGGAAACGGCAATAGATATATCGCAGTAATCATGATAAATAATATTATCGCCATCAATATATGCGTTCACTGCTTTCCATTCTTGTAACGCATAGCTACATGCTTTGGTGAAAAAACTCATAAAGCCCAGTCCAACACCATGAGTTTCTTTAAATTTATCCTTATATATATTTCTAATTTCCATGATGGGCTGCATATTCACCTCATTGAAAGTCGTTAGCATGGCAGTTGTGTTCTTTGCTTCCACCAATCTTCTTGAAATTGTTTTGCGCAGATTACTCATCTTCTCTGCTTTTTCATTTCGGCTGTTTACAACTATCCCAGGTATTATTCCTGGATTGTTTAATGCAGAAAGAACATCTTCTTTTAAAATTTTTCCTTCCGGGCCAGTAGCAGTTATTTTTTTTGTGTCCACTTTTTTATCAGCAATCATTGCTGCTGCAACTGGAGTAGCTTTTACATCAACCACAAACTCAATTTTCTTTTCTTCCTTTTTTTCTTTTTTTGATTCTGCTTTTGTGGTTGTTTCTTTTAATTCTGCATTTAAAGGTTTAGCAGCTTTTTCATCAATAGAAGCAAGCACATCGCCAATTTTTATTGAATCGCCTTCGTTGATTGGGGATAATTTTAAAACACCAGCCTTTTCAGCATTTACTTCAAAGGTTGCTTTCTCACTTTCTAATTCAGCAATCACTTCATCTCGCTCTACATAATCTCCGTCCTTCTTTGTCCATTTAAGAAGTGTTACTTCATTTATTGATTCGCCAACTGTTGGAACTTTTATATCAATCATAAAAGAAATTTATTTTTTGTTACGATTTTTCATTTTGCAAATTTGCACATTAGTTCATTTGCATATTAAATACTAAAAGCCGTTTCCACAATCTCCGCCTGCTCTTGCACATGCACTTTGTTATATCCGGTTGCTGTTGATGCAGATGGCTGACGACTTATCACACCATAATTAATTGACTTCAAATTCATTTGTAAAAAAGTAGCTGCTCCCATATTCAAAGGTTCTTCCTGTACCCAAAACCACGTAGCCCGGTTATATTTTTTATTCAAAGCTTCCAATTGTTTTGCTGGTAAAGGATACAATTGTTCTACACGGATAACAGCAACATCTTTTCTTTTATCCTTCTGCTGATGTTCCGCAAGGTCAAAATAAATTTTACCGCTGCAGAATAAAACTTTCTTTACTTTAAATTCATCTGCATAAATATCATCAATCACTTCTTTAAAGCCACCGTTCGTAAATTCATTTAATTCGGAATACGATCCTGTATGACGAAGATTTGCCTTTGGCGAAAAATTAATCAATGGTTTTCTAAATGACCATGCGAGTTGTCTTCTCAATGCATGAAAAAAATTGGATGAAGTAGTAATATTAGTAATGATCAGATTTAATTCAGCACACATTTGTAAAAACCGCTCGAGCCTTGCGCTGCTATGCTCCGGCCCTTGTCCTTCATAACCATGAGGCAACAACATTGTAACTCCATTCATCCTGTTCCATTTTTGTTCACCTGCTGCTATAAACTGGTCAATCATGGTTTGTGCGCAGTTACCAAAATCTCCAAATTGTGCTTCCCATAAAACCAACGCATTGGGATTTGCCATTGCATAACCATATTCAAAACCTAAGACCCCATACTCACTCAGCAAAGAATTATAAATTCTGAATTTGCCAGTTGCACCTTCAATATTGCTTAGGCGGTTATAGGTTTTATTATTTTCTTCATCGCTCAGCACTGCATGCCGGTGGCTAAATGTACCACGTTGCACATCTTGTCCACTCATACGTACATCTTTTCCATCCAACAATACACTTCCATAGGCCATTAACTCACCCGTAGCCCAGTCAATTTTATTTCTGGTTTGAAATAATTTTATTTTATCCTGAAGAATCTTTTCAACTTTTTTTAGTGGCTTAAAATCAGTTGGCCATTTCATAATGGCATCAAATATTTTTTTAAAATCAGTTTCATTGATTGCGGTTACCGGCGACTGATCAAAATCTTCAATCGTTGCCCGTCTTAATTTTTTCCATGCTATTTCCGGCAGCTGATAATGATACGGCAATGGATTCTGTTTTACTTCATCCAAACGTTCCTGCAAATCTGCCCAGAATTTTTTCTCCATTTCTTTCGCTAGTTCCTGTGCGTCTTCTTCACCATTTTCCAGCAAATATTTTACATATACTTCCCGTGGGTTCGGATGCTTATCAATTAAAGCATACAATTGTGGTTGTGTAAATTTTGGATCATCGCCTTCATTATGCCCGTGCTTGCGATAGCAAACCATGTCAATAAAAACATCGCTATGAAATTCCTGCCGATAACGAGTCGCAATCTGTACACATTTCACTACCGCTTCAGGGTCATCGCCATTTACATGAAAAACGGGAGCTTGAATTGCAGCCGCCAATGAAGTGCAGTAGTCAGAACTTCTTGCATCATCAAAGTCAGTTGTAAATCCGATTTGATTATTAATTACAAAATGAATTGTGCCTCCGGTATAATAACCTTTCAGATAACTCATCTGCAAAACCTCATACACAATTCCCTGTCCGGCAATCGATGCATCACCATGAATTAAGATGGGAAGTATTTTATCAAATTCGCTTTCATACATGATGTCAGCTTTGGCTCTTGCGAAACCAACTACTACAGGATTCACTGCTTCTAAATGGGATGGATTAGGCATCAGCTTCAGGTAAACTGTTCTTCCATCATGCGATGTAATTTCACTTCCATAACCCATATGATATTTCACATCACCGGTTCCCATTGTTTGATCCATTTTAGCAGTGCCTTCAAACTCACTAAAGATTTGTGAATAGGTTTTACCCATAATATTAGCAAGTACATTCAGCCTTCCACGATGTGCCATACCAATCACGACTTCATTCACATTATTTTCAGATGCTGTATTGATGATCGCATCCAGGGCGGCAATTGTTGTCTCACCACCTTCCAACGAAAATCTTTTTTGCCCAACATACTTTGTATGCAAAAACTTTTCGAACATTACACCTTCATTCAGCTTTTCTAAAATCCTTTTTCTTTTACTCAATGGCAAAGGATTTGAGAATTCTTTTTCCATTGCATTTGTCAAATAATCAATCTTAGTTTGATTGCTGATATACTTAAACTCGATACCAACATGGTTGGCATATGTTTTTTCAAGATGAGCAACTATATTTCTTAAATTGGTTTTACCAAGCCCGATTAAATTTCCTGCATTAAATTCTTTATCGAGATCAGCTTCAGAAAAACCAAAGAAACTTAAAGCTAAATTTGCGCCCCTATCTTTTCTTTTACGAATCGGATTTGTAGAAGCAATCAAATGCCCTTTATTTCTAAAACCAAGAATCATTCTGTAGATACTTATCTCCCGCATCCAATCAATTTCTTTTTCATCAGAAATTCTCACCTCATTAGTTTGTAAAACTGAAGCACTCGTTTCCCCAGTTGCAACCTGACTGTTAACAGCAAAATCAAAACCTTCAAAAAATTTTCGTAAATCAGGATCAATGCTTTCAGGTTTATTAACAAAATCCTGATACAGGCTTTCTATATATTGTGGATGCTGTGATGTGATGTATTGGAAATCTTTCATTACTAAATCTCAGTGGGTTTTATTCCCCACAGCTTTTATTTAAGTGTCGTGTATGTAATTCACAAATATCAGTCAAAAAACTGAAATTTCAGGTCAATTTGAGGTGGTTATAGGCAGAGGGAGATTATAAATCATACTTGATCGTATTTGTAAATTGAAAAAATCTGAAGCAAATAGGTCACATTCCAAATTAATTTAAAACCTATGAAATTTGGCTGGTAAGCCTCTCAACCCTACCTTTGCCCTCCTTAAAATAAAGCATAAATGGCTAACCACAGCGCAACAAAAAAAGACGTACGTCAATCAGCAAAAAGAACAGAAAGAAATAAGTATTATGGAAAAACTACCCGTAATGCAATCCGTGACCTGAAAGAGATAAAAGAAAAAGGCGAAGCAGGAAAAAAATTAATCTCTGTTTCAAGTATGATTGATAAATTAGCGAAGCGTGGCGTTATTCATAAAAACAAAGCTGCTAATTTAAAACGTAAACTTTCTAAAAAAGTAAATGCAGTTAAATAACTGATTTAAAAATATCTGAAAAGGCATTCCAACTTGGAGTGCCTTTTTTATTTTAATATACTCCATAGTTTTATCGGTTCTAATTGCAACTCAAAAGAAGTATGAGAATTTTACTTAAGTTGCATACCAGGCATTTCATTTTTGTTTAAACAGTCAGATTTTTTATTGTTCGACAACTTTATTTAGAATTGCTAAACTCTTCATTATGAAAAAAATTGTTTTCATTCTATTGGCACTTTTTTCAACAAACTCTTTTGCGCAAACAATCACTACAAAATTTGAACAAAGCAAAGGCACTCAAACCCCCACATATTTTGAAATTGTTGACTGGTGGAAAAAATTAGATGAAAAAAGCGGGAAAGTAAAAATGCTTACAATGGGAATGACCGATGCCGGTTATCCGTTACATCTTATAGTAGTAGCAAATAATGGTGATTATAATTTTAATAATATTCGCAAAAAAAATAAAACGGTTATTCTGATTAACAACGGCATTCATCCTGGTGAACCAGATGGTGTAGATGCAAGTATGCTGCTGGCCAGAGATATTGTTACCAATATATTTACTTTACCCGACAATATTGTATTGGCTATTATTCCAATTTATAATATTGGTGGTTGCTTGAACCGTAGTGCAAATTATCGTGTTGATCAAAACGGTCCTGAAGAATTTGGGTTTCGTGGCAATTCCCAAAATCTTGATCTCAACCGTGATTTTATAAAATGTGATTCAAAAGATGCATGGGCCTTTATCGAAATATTTCATTTAACCGACCCTGATATTTTTTTAGATAACCATGTTAGCAATGGCGCCGATTACCAGCATGTAATAACATTGCTTACAACACAACACAATAAATTAGGTGGAGTGATGGGTGAATATTTAAGCAAAGAAATGGAGCCTGGTATTTATGATCTAATGAAATCAAAAGGTATCGACCTTATCCCTTATGTAAATTCGTTTGGAGATTCACCAGATAATGGCTGGCCGGAATACTGGGACAGCCCACGCTACAGTAGTGGCTTTTCGGCACTTTGGAGTACATTCTCATTTGTACCCGAAACACATATGCTGAAATATTATAACCAACGTGTAAAAGCTACTCAAACATTAATGGAATGTTTTATTGAATATGCAAAAAACAACAACGATAAAATAAAATCAATCCGTCGACAATCGAAGGATGCTGTAAAAGATGCAGGTGAGTTTCCTATATCGTGGACGCTTGACCGCTCTAAATTTAAAGAAGTACTATATAAAGGATTTGAATCTAGCCGGAAACCAAGCGAAGTATCCGGGTTACCAAGATTATATTATGATCGGAACAAACCTTATGAAAAGAAAATAAAAATTTTCAATTATTTCCCTGCCAAAACATTTATTCAAAAACCAAAAGCTTATGTCATACCACAAGGTTGGTGGAAAGTGATTGATTTATTGAAGTTGAATAAAGTGCAAATGAGCCAATTAAAAAAAGATACAACGATCGAAGTGGAAGTATATAAAATTACAGACTATAAAACCTCTCCACGTCAATATGAAATGCACCATACGAATACCGAAGTAAAGGTTAATAGTAGCATGAAATCAATGCGATTCAGCAGGGGTGATTATTATATCCCCATGAATCAGATCGCAAACCGTTTTTTAATTGAAACTTTAGAGCCACAAGCCGAAGATTCTTATTTCGCCTGGAATTATTTTGATGCTATTCTTGGGCAGAAGGAAGGTTACAGTGCCTATATGTTTGAAGATATAGCTGCAGATTATTTAAAAAATAATTCAACTTTAAGAAATTTATTAGAACAAAAAAGGTCAACAGATACAGCTTTTGCAAAAAGCGGTAGGGCACAATTAAATTTTGTTTACGAAAACTCTCCGTGGTATGAGACAGCCTTTATGCAATATCCTGTTTACAGAGTTAAATAATAATATGTTGGATACGTTTTCTACTAAAGTCATTTCTAAAAGCCTGAACCTATTTGCTATTTAGGAAAGAAAACTATTAATAAAAACCTTTTTAAAATTAGTGAGTTTAATCGTTTTTGATGAAATGCTTATATATGCATCAAATCATAGCTATGCTTCTATTATAATTCATATCTCAAGAAATGTAAACTTGTAGAGAAAATGACTAAATTAATAGAACGATTATATACTTGTATATACAATTAAATTTTGAAGAGCAGTTTGAGAAAAATAAAGAATATGAAAATTTGATTTATAAAATTAATCCACAAAAAAAAGCCTTTCAGAATAAACTAAAAGGCTTTTAAATAAATATGGCAGCTACCTACTCTCCCGTATTGTGGTACAGTACCATCGGCCATGAGGGGCTTAACTTCTCTGTTCGGTATGGGAAGAGGTGAACACCCTCGGCAAAACCACCATAAGATCTTAAATAATGTACATATTGGAAAATGTTAGAGAGTATCTAAAAAGAAAAAATTAAAGCGTACAGGCAATTAGTACTACTTGGCTTTACTGTTACCAGTTTTACACCTATAGCCTATCAACGTCATAGTCTCTGACGGCCTTTAAAAGAAGACTCATCTTAAGGTAGGTTTCACGCTTAGATGCTTTCAGCGTTTATCCTGTCCGTACATAGCTACTCAGCATTGCACCTGGCGGCACAACTGATACACCAGCGGTACGTACGACCCGGTCCTCTCGTACTAAGGTCATGTCCTCTCAATCTTCTAACGCCCACCACAGATAGGGACCGAACTGTCTTGCGACGTTCTGAACCCAGTTCACGTGCCACTTTAATCGGCGAACAGCCGAACCCTTGGGACCTTCTCCAGCCCCAGGATGTGACGAACCGACA
>JANPEU010000001.1:0-2924 GCA_031423175.1 Bacteroidota bacterium | reverse complement strand
TACTATTTTAATAACAATTTTTTCAACAATAAATGCAGCTGGTCAGTTTATGGGGGTTGGCGTTGGTGTATATGGGCCTTACCTCAAATCATTTATTGATATTCAGTACTTACAGGAGCCAAATAAAAAACCTGCTGAGATTCAAACTTTAATAAGTGATTTTATCATCAACCGGGGATCACAGTTGCTTTTCGGTACCAATAGCAATGACGGAATGGACCGTTCAGCCCAATTGGTTGACGCATTGTTTAAATCTATTTTAATCACCCCTTCTAAATCAATAACAAAATCAGCAGCAGATGTTAAATTCCAGGAAACAATTTACCAGGCACTAAGACTTTCTGGCAGAAAAATTCAAATCTGTTTTATTAATGATACGAAGGGGATAACTGATGAATATTTGCAAGAGTATAGGTTTTATTATAAAACGGTCACAGTTTTAGGTACAACATACAAGTATGTTACCCCCGGAGTTTTTAAAGACCAGGTTTATGGGGGAACGATTGTAATCGGCGAAAGCCTGATAAAACATTCCTCTTTGGAGGAAGTAAAAAAAGTATTGATTTCACTTATTGTTCAATTGGCCCTGGAAGATTATGGTCCTGTTAAAATAAGTCTCAGTTTAAATGATTTCACATCTGATGGAAATTCTGTAAAGGTTGGTTATGCGCAAAGTGACCGGCGCAGAATAGAAAATCAGGCAATAGCAAACGCTTTTTTACTTTATTATAGTGATAAATATAAAAGCGAAGTGTTTGAATGGCTGCAGGATGGCAGGGTTTTCTATTTGCCGGTAGTCGAAGCTGATCTTGTTGCCACATCGGATGAAGGAGCCCGGTTACCAATACAAAGGTATAGTCTCCGGGATAAATATATGGGCTTTAATGCAGATGATGCAGGGAAACCAATACCACCTATATCTGAATTGGTAGATCAGTTCACTAAAAATTGGGTCATTTATAATTCCTTTGAAATCAAAGGAGATAAAACCCATGATATTAGCTATCATTATTTTCAGAATGATCTTTATCTGGGTATTTTCTTTTACCAATTTATAAGGGCTTTCGGAATTTCAAAATTTGCAGAAGCCATATTATATGATGGAAAAAAAATACTAACTGTTAAACCACAATTAAAAACTGCATTTTTTATTCAAAACATATGCTTGATGATGCTCGGTGATAAAAATGTACAATACATTAAAGATAACCCCGGATCTGTTGAAGCTAAAAATACCATTTTCCCTTTAGCCATTTTTTCTTTTATGAGCGGATTACAATTTGGTAGTGCGGATGCGGCGTCTTTTAAAAAGTCATTACAAACTGTAACTGATGCATCTGCCATCCAGTCCAGGGGGACGTTTGATGAAATCGTCAATTTGTTTACATCAGCAGAGCAGAAAAAAATCGCTACCGCTTTCAGGTCCGACGATCCGGCCGATAATGATGACGGGTATATTTTAAGTAAGACCGCCAGAATTGCCCGCATAATCGGTATTAAATAAATAACCCTCAATGAAAAAGGATTTATTGTTACTTATAATTTTTTTTACCTGCGAAATATCTTTAGCACAAACCTCCATTGCTGAAAAGCTCGGGTATTTAAAAAGTAGTATCCGTATCTGGGTATTACACCAACCCAATGTGGACTCACCAAGCTTCTACAGGGTACGTCCGTCGGGTGTTTACCTCGACACCGACGGGATTATTATGGGAAAGAAATCAAATAATAGAATGGATAACAGTGCCAAATTATTATCTGCTCTTTTTAAAGACTCTGAAAAAAAGACAGAATGGAGGTGATGGTAATTTGCAAAATGCAGTCTATCGCCTTTTGCACAGGGGCTTGATAAGCCCATTGATATCTATTTTATTAACGATGAAATAAAGCCAATTGATGAAAAATACATTCCCGGGTATCGGTTTTATATGAAGAAAGCATAAGAAGGCCCTGGATATTTGGTGTTACCGGGTACATATAAACCTGATACTGATTCATCTTCTCAGTCATGGCCGATGCTATTTGGGACTTCATACATATAGAATAAGTTATATCAGCTAACTTCTTTTTAATTTATGCAATAGGATACTTCATTGATCATTAACAATTTTGTTCCAAAAATTATTTGGCAGTTAAACTCTCAGCCATACCTTTGCCGCCCGTTCAAATAAAACGGAATAGATCTCTGAATAAGATAACCATACTGTGAGGCAAATGTGAACAAAAGGGAGTGAAAAAGTTTGCTGGTAAAACACAAACCCTTACCTTTGCCGTCCGCTCCAAAAAAAAGGAGTCAGTTCTTCACAAAACAAATTGATTTTCACCCCAAAAGATTCAGATTTTATTGAAAAATAGATGATGAAAAATTTGGTAGAAATAAATAGGCCCTTACCTTTGCACTCCCAAATAAAAAAGGGGTGGCAGTAAAAGGCCAAAAGATCTTTGAAAGTTAGGAAACAATAGCACTTTTATCCCGTTACCATCGGGATAGAAATAAAAGGTAGGTCAAGCGAAATACATTTCGAATTGACAAATAAAAATCTCTTGAGAATTTTATACTGTCAGTATCAAACATCATTTACAATGGAGAGTTTGATCCTGGCTCAGGATGAACGCTAGCGGCAAGCTTAATACATGCAAGTCGAGGGGCAGCATGATCGTAGCAATACGGTTGATGGCGACCGGCAAACGGGTGCGGAACACGTACAGAACCTTCCTTCGAGCGGGGAATAGCCCAGAGAAATTTGGATTAATACCCCATAGCATATTGAAGAGGCATCTCTTTAATATTAAAGATTTATCACTTGAAGATGGCTGTGCGGCTGATTAGGTAGTTGGCGGGGTAACGGCCCACCAAGCCTGCGATCAGTAACTGGTGTGAGAGCACGACCAGTCACACGGGCACTGAGACACGGGCCCGACTC